>JAGXSR010000100.1 GCA_018333405.1 Dethiobacter sp.
CGGCCGGACCTCCTCCCACTACCAATACGTCCGTATATTTCAAAATAACTCACCCTTTCCTATTTGCGTTTCCACCTTCATGTCTTCCCGTAATTTGGTTACGCATGTCCGCACATTCGGCACACCGTTTACAGTCATAAAACAAGACGAACACTTTCCTACGGCGCAGAAAAAACCCCTTGGCCGGTGTTTAGCAGGAGAATAGCCAAGTATTTTGATCCCGGCAGCATGAAGGGCAGCAGCTACGGTTTCGTTTTCATAGCCGTCCATAGCCACTCCATCATAAGTAAAAGTCACTTTTTTGCCTCGTTGAAAACTTAAAACAGGATGTTCTTCAATTCTCATGCTTTATTCCCCCTGACATTAAGTTTTTATCACTGCTTAGCCTGAGCAGCAACATCCTGTCTGCTTAAATAGATCATAGAAGCCCGCAACCGCGGGCTTTATATTCATCCTGACCGCCAATGTTTGATTAACCCTGACTTATATCACAATTTTTCTCTTTTTTCCTTGAAAGCGATGCCCAGATCTCGCAGCTCCAGGAGAATCGGCTTGTAGATATCCGAAAGAACAGGAATATGCACACCCCTTTCCTTTATCCTGCCCTCAAGGATGAGCTTGGTTCCGATCGCGGCAGGCAAACCAACGGTTCTGGCCATGGACGAGTCTCCGCCTGGAACGCCAAAATCAATCAGCGTGGAGGTGATTTTCTCCCGCTCTCCGGACGGATAACCGGCGGCAAACTCATGCTGAAGAACAATCATATCCCTCTCTCCTTCCGCGTACTGCAGTTTCTCGATCATCCGGGCAGCCACGAGTTCAAGGGCTGAACCTTTTGGGAGCGGAAGCGGTTCTTCACTGAGCAAGCCTAACCATTCCAGGCGTCGGACAATAGCCTGGCCAGGGTCGATCCGCAGATAATCGCACAGGAGTTGTTTCAAATCTTTTTCGTTCGGGCTGCCGATCAGCTGCTGCAGGAACTCCCGATAGCTCATCCCGATCCATTCTTTTTCCTCCTGGTTGAGCACTCCTAGCTGAACCATTTTTTTGATTGTTTCACACCAGCCGACATATCTCAGAGTTCCCCGGAGCATGGTTTTTGCTTCAGGAATTCCATAGAGACTGATGTAAGGGAGGGAGTTCCGGTTCGGGTAACCCTCAAACACGCCCAGTCCTTTAATGGTAATAAAATCATAATTTTCGAACAGGTTTTCTGAAGGGATAAAGATTTCCCGGCCGTCTTTAAGGTATTGGGCCGAATTTTTCCCGGCCAGCAGCACGCCAACCGGGCTCCAGGAAAACTTGTAACCGAAGGGGTTGGTGTTGGCTTCAGGCGCCGGCAGGCCGCCGCAGAAAGAAACAAAACCCTGAATCTCACCACCCTCTTTTTTCACCTCATCGATGACCCGCATCGCCTCCATATGGTCGATACCCGGATCAAGGCCAAGCTCATTGAGGATGATGATCCCTGCTTCCCTGGCTTTAACATCAAGTTTCTTCATGGCCTCGCTGACATAAGAAGTGGTGACCATGTGCTTTTTATGAGCGATACAAAACTCAGCCACTTTGGGATGGAAGGTATATGGAACCATACTGATCACCAGGTCGGCCCACTTGACCTCTTCGTTTAAAACGCCCTCATTTTTCAAATCCAGCTCTTTGGCTGCGCCGCGAGGATGGCCTTCGATCAGTTTTTCAGCCTTGCCAACGGTCCGGCTGGCCACTTTCACCTGAAGATCGGGCTGTTGGAGGAGATACCTGACCAGCGGTTTGGCTACAAGCCCGGCGCCAAGAATAAGAACTTTTTTCATGGATGGCTCCTTTCTCAATCGGAAATAAATTGGCTCATATATTTATAATCCGCTGTAAGCTCTCCCCGGAAGAGAATGACCGCCTTTTTGATCTCCGGAGGAAGTGAGCACTGCTCAAAGGTCTTCGTATAATCCGCCGCGGCTAAGGCCGGAATAAATGGCTTGAGCGTTTGGCTAAAAAAAACGGACGACTCGAGCGCGATTTCAGCCGGAAGATTATCCACGGCCATAATCACAGGCCCTCTTCCCTTAACCCCTTCCACCGCTTCATCCTTTTCCGGGTCATAAGTAAAGACAGGTTCGGCCGGTGTAGTGCATTTAACCGTACACTCCACTCCGCCGTCGATGTCGCAGGAGATATCTCCGATCACGCGAAGCCGGGGACTACGAGCACCGGAGTAATGATCTTTCAGAAATTCCTTGGAGATAAACCGCGGGTATTTCGGTGACCAATAAATAGCGTTAATCAACACGGTCAGATAGGGAATATATTGATCCAGCACCGGGTTGTACCTTTCAGGATAGTCATAATACTCCTGCAGGTTGAATTGTTGTCCGCTCTTTTTGGGCTCAACCATATCTTCTTCCCTGAATACAGTCTTGTACACACGGTCTCCGCCAAAGCTTTTCCGGCTGAAGATCTCTTTGAGTTGAGCCGGGGCCACCTCTTCAAACGGCAGAATTTCAAAAATCTCCTGAGCTCCCCGGGAAACATGACCGTATCCGGTAAACCCGAAAACAAGGGGAACAAGAGCAGCGTGCAGGCCGTTATTTTTAATTTCCCACCCAACTTTTTGGATCGCTTCCTTTGCTTCGGCAAGGCCTGGGTAATCAATTGTTTTGCGGACGGCCGCCAAAGGACTGTCGATCTTTTCGGCTTCAAGTCGCCGGCCCAAAGCCCAAAGTGTGTCAATCATCCCGGCCTGACCGGCCTGCTGTCCGAAAAATACCAGCCGGCGGCCCTGCTCGTCGACTACCCGCTCATAGTCGATCAGCGTGCAGCGAAGATCCATCATTCGTTTAAGCATAGGCATGTTGCCCGGCTGACCCTTGATTGTGTGCGAGAAAAAAACATAAACTCTGCCTTCGCGAAAAAACTCGACGGGAATCTCTTTTACCGCCAGGATGATGGAACAGGGACTCAGATCCTCGGATATAATGCACCCCTCCTGCCTGTATTGATCATCCTGGAAGATGCGTATAGCCGAAGGCTGAACCCGGATCTCAACGGGATGCTTGCGCATAAGCGCTCCGGCATGATCCGGAGTTAAAGGAGTCCTCCTCTCCCAGATATTCTTATCCTCCCGCCGTATGCCGATTAAAATGTTAGCCATAAATAATTGTCCTCCTCATTGCCGGCCTTACATGTCTTCAGCATGATCCTGCCGGCGTCTGTTCAGATCCCGCCTCCCGGACAAGCCCGAGCGGCGAAGCTTTTATCTATTGATCAGTCGTATAAAAATTCAGGCAGCCACAATACTATTTCCGGGAAAATAATACACAAAATAAGGGCCACTATTTGCAGAAGAATAAACGGAATAACCCCCCGGTAAATATGGCCTAAGGTAACACCGGGCGGATTAAGCGCTTTCAAGTAAAATATCCCATAGGCAAACGGCGGGGTCAGATAAGCAATTTGCAAGTTAACCATGACCAGCATGCCAAACCACAACGGGTCAATACCAAGCTCAATGATCAAAGGGTTGATAATCGGCACCGTAATCATGATTATGGCAATTGTATCGAGTATCTTCCCTAACAAAAAGAGAATCACCATCACCGCTATGATCGTCCCCGTAGGCGTCAGATCTAACAGCGCGAATAACGCTTCCACCGCCTGGTTGCCGCCCAGCGCCCAAAACACACCGGTAAAAATGCTGGCCCCCAAGATGATCATCATAATCATGGAAGATGTGCTTATAGTCCTATAAACTACGTCTTTTAGTATCTGCCAGTTAAATTTACGCAAAGCGATACAGATTAAAACCGTGAAAAATCCGCCTGTTGCTGCGGCTTCGGTGGGAGTCGCCAGCCCGAATAAAATCGTCCCTAAAACTGATAATATTAGCAGCAAGGGAGGCGCAAGTCCCAGAAGCAGTGCCTTTAGCACCTTGAGCGATAAAATCTTCTGTCTTTCTTCTAAAGGCAAAGCCGGCCCCAATTCGGGTCGCAGGTAACACCTTATCCCTATATAAAGTACAAACAGTCCGGATAAAAGCAGGCCGGGGAAAATACCTCCGCTAAACATCCTGACTACGGATAAGCCGGCCGCGGGAGCATATACCACCATCAGGAGGCTGGGCGGGATAAGCTGCCCTAATGTTGCGCCGGCTATAACGCTGCCCGTAGCCAGCGGCTTGTCATAACCGCGCGTAAGCATCGGGTTCAACGCCAGTATCCCCAGCACAGCCATCGAAGCGCCGGCAATACCTGTAGTCGCGGCGAGAAGGGTGCCCACCAATATAGTGACCAGCGCCAGGGAGCCTCTCAGTGAAGCAAAAATTTGTTGCATGCTAGCAAATAAGCCGTCGGCAACGCCTGATCGCTCCAGCATATAGCCCATAAATGTAAACAAGGGAACGGCCACCAGAACATCGTTAGTCATAATGCTTAAACTGCGAATGACGATCTGAGGAAAAACGCCCGGTCCCCAGCCGATAAGCCCAAATATTAACCCGGTCCCCATCAGAGCAAAGGGAAGCGGGAATCCGGAAAATATAGCTACCATAAGCGCAATAAACATAGCTAAAACCAACAGGTATTCCGGATCCACTTGAAACTACCTCCCTTTGATGGCCACAGTCAGGCTTCGAATAAACTGCGCGATTCCCTGCAGCAGTAAAAGGAAAGCCGCTACCGGCAACAGCGTTATAAATGGGTAAATCGGCGCTCTCCACGCCGTCCAAATGGTTAGCTCCCGCGTGGCCCAGGCCAGCGCGGCTCGATCCGCGCCCCACACGATCAGGACAATGACCGCCGGAAAAAACAAGATCGGGTAAAGAGAGGCGTCAATAATGGCCTGCCCGCGCGGCGAAAACCGGCTATAAAAGACATCCGCCCTTACATTTTGATTTTTGGAAAGCACATAGGCTGCGCCCATTATAAAATGAGATCCATAGAGCATATAGCTCATATCAAAGGCCCAAATAGTAGGGGCGCGAAATATATATCTTGCGGCTACCTCATAGACCAGCATCAGAACAAGAGCTACCGCAAGCCAGGAAAAAGCTTTGGCTGTTATTTCATTTAACCGGTCCACAGATTGGATAAAAGTTTGAGCAATATTATGTTTAGACATAAACAACACCCCTTCGCCGATGATCGATGCTCTTGGAAACAACCCGCGGGTCGTTTCCAAGAGCATTTGCCGGAGTTAAATTTTATTTGACGCTAAGACCGGGCTACACTTACTCAGCCCAATAATGATCCGCAGCAAAACCGTAAGGGAGGTAAAATTCTCTTCTATATCTGACCACCCTCTCGGCATGTTCTCTCTGTGATGCAAAAACCTCAGCAAAGAAGGGATTGTTCGCTGAATGCCCGGCAGCCACCTCGGCCCACGCCTCCAGCTGCATTTCTAAAACATCGTCCGGTGTTCTGACGATCTGCACATCATGTTCCTCTTTCAGCGTCTGCAAATCTGCGGAATTCAGAAAAATACCCCGCATCCAGGTGTGCAACAGAGTTTCTTTAGCGGCAACTTCAACTATGGCCTGCAGATCCGCCGGCAGTTCATTCCATCTGTCTTGATTAATCAGCAGCTCCAGTGTGCCCGAGGGGCGATGCAGCGACGGCGTATGATAATATTTCGCCACATCCATCAAGCCCAACTGCTTGTCTGATGTGGGGCACATAAAAGCGGCGGCGTCGATTACTCCCCGTTCTAAAGACGGAAGAATCTCCCCGCCAGGCATGGCCACAACAGTTATCCCTGCTTTGCTGTAAACTTCTGCCGTTAAACCGCTCTCCCGCATTTTCAGACCCTTAAGCTCCTCCAGGGAGGTTATCTCTTCCTTAAACCAGCCCAGCGGCTCCTCCACGATAATATCCATAGGAAAAACCTTGACATTTAAACCCATCTCTTCGGTATACAGCTGCCTGTAAAGCTCCAGGCCGCCACCGAAATAGAGCCAGCTCACATAATCTAAATTATCCATCCCAAACGGACCGCCAACAGTGCTGCTGAACAAATGTGCCGCCGGATGCCGGCCGGCCCAGTAAGCAGCCCAGCCCTGCCCCGCGTCCAGCACACCGTCGGAAACAGCATCAAGAATATCAAAGGCTCCTACGATAGTGCCGGCAGGGGTTACCTCAATCTTTAGCCGGCCGCCGCTCATCGCTTCAACTTTTTCCGCAAATCTTAAAGGTCCGTCATGCAGATACATTCCGGTAGGCCAGGGAGTCTGCATCTTCCAGGTAATAGTTTCAACCGGCGCAACAACTTCTCCATTTTGCGCTTGATCCGCAGCCGGAGGACAACCTGTCGCTATAAACATTAAACTGACAGTCAAAAACAAGGCCAACAGCAGCAATACTTTTTTTCGCATCTTAATCAGTCAACCTCCTTCATTAATTTAAACTACAGCTCTTGCCGAACAAAAAACGGGATTCGGTGATATTTTTCCATACCGCCCTCCTTTCCTGGTTCAAGGTAGTGTAGTCCATAATTGTCGCAATTTTCATGCCAGAGCAAAAAAGTCCAGCTTATCGGCACGACTATACAGAATACGCGCCGGAAAGTGTCAACATTAAAACAGGTATGTCCAATTTGCGACGTGTGTCTTTAGCGCTATCTGCCCGCTCCGGCTTCCCGGAGTTACCATAGCCTTACTTCTTAGGACTTGTTTCGCCGCGTTTCCGCAAGTCTTTAATTTATACTAAGCAATAATCATACCAAAAATAAGATCCGTATTTTAAAGGCCTTCCCAAAACATTTCTGAAAATAATGTTGTCTGTTGTAACTAAAGGACAACGGTTTAGAGAAAATATATGTATATTATGTAGCTATTTGGCTACAATACGCACGTTTGCGCTACATTTTGTTAAAACAATAACATGATATTCTATTTTTGGACGGGATAACATTGCAGTGAAAACTTCTTTAGCTTTTTATACAAGGTAACCCGGTTAATTCCCAATAATTTTGCCGCCCTTGTCTTGTTACCCTTGCATATTTGCAGCGCATTTCTAATCGCTTTAGTTTCAGATTCAACTATTTCGTCTTTTAAACAGTAATCACCTATACTGTCCACAAAATCAAGTCTTGACGCTAACCAGCTAAAATGGGATATATCCAGCCGGCCTTTTATGCAAGTATTCATCGCTCTTTCTATGGCGTTTTCCAATTCACGGGCATTGCCGGGCCAATTATACTGCAACAGTAAATCAACCGTTCCATTGTCAATACCAGATATGTTCAGCCCTAAAGTGTTGTTTAATTTTCGGATGAAATGGTCGATAAGCAGTGGAATGTCTTCCTTTCTTTCGCGTAGCGGGGGAATCTTGATCACTACAACGCTCAGTCTATAATAAAGATCTTCTCTGAAGCTTTGCTTATTTACCAGATCTTCCAAGGGTTGGTTGGTTGATGAAATAACCCGAACATCTACCGGTATAGGTTTTTCCGAACCGATTTTATCTATCTCTTTTTCTTGTATTACCCTCAACAACTTAACCTGCAAGCTTAAAGGCATCTCGTTTATTTCGTCTAAAAGAATGGAGCCTCGATTGGCGATCTCCAGCTTTCCCACTTTTCCCTTCTTGCTGGCACCCGTAAAAGCTCCTTCCGTGTAGCCAAACAGCTCCGACTCCAACAATTCGTGAGGAATAGCGGCGCAATTGATCCTGACAAGAGGATGATGTCTCCTGTCGCTCTCCTGGTGTATGGCATGCGCAACTAATTCCTTTCCCGTTCCCGTATCTCCCTCGATTAAAACCGTAGAGCCGGTGGCGGCAACTTGTTTAATCAACTTTTTTAAATTTTTATTTGCCGGTGATTGCCCGATTATACTATTCAAATTGTATTTGGCGCCCTGAAGCAGTTTGACTTCTCGCTTATAGTATTCCAATTCACCTTTGAGCTTTTGAGTGAGCGTATTTACAAATTCGAAATCATCGCCAATCTTCTCGGTAAAAATCATGGTTACGGCGCCGATCAGTTTTCCGTCAACCTCCAGTGGAATACGGTTGCATATTACTTTTTTCCCTTTGACTATAGAAGTATCGGCATATTCCGCCACGCCTGTTTTTACGATAATATCCAACCTGGTCGTCGGAACAATCTCCCTGACTCTCCTGCCTACGACATCATTAGCTTTGATCCCCAAAAAATTGGCATATTTATCGTTTACATAGACAATTCTAGCCTCTGTGTCCACTACCATAACGCCCACAACATTCTCCAAAATCAACTTGTAGAAAAATATACTGTCATAGTCAAAATTTCGCATAACAGAGATACCCCGTTTAACCGATTTAGCTGTAGACCCGGCCATCTGTCTTAAGTTTTGGCGACCCGGCTGAAAATCAACACTTGGTTAAAGATCAGATTCCTTTATGCGCCGCCAGGATCTGCTTTCCCCAAGGCTTAACCGTGGTAGCACTTTTGCCGCCGTGATCTTCACGCTTCTACATGCGCTGCAAACACCCTTGCCGTTGCTTAGCCTGCGTTAGGGCTTCCGGCGCTCAGTTTACTTCTCTTTGTTCCGATCCTTTTCCTGCCGTTATATCTGATATTATGCCAGGGAGCGTTTGCGTTCTTTAAAGCAACCTTCTTGTGCAACCAAAAAGCGCAAAAATTCCCAAAAGGATACCGGTGTATATTATTGAACTAAATCCTCCACAGATGAAAAAGCGCTCTTTGCTTACACCTTTATAATCAGTACAGGGGAGGCCTTTCGCTGATGAAGAAGCTAAAAACTGTCCTATACGTTATCCTCGTCGTCGCGCTCCTTATCGTCCCGCTCATGTTCACAGGAGGCTGCGCCGCTTCTAATCCTGATTCGGGGTCCCCGGATCGCGGCGGAAATGAGCCTGTTGAAGATCCGGAAGCAGAGGTCCGCCGCCGGCAGGAAG
>JAGXSR010000101.1 GCA_018333405.1 Dethiobacter sp.
TATTCAAAAGTTACTTCCCGATGCTTGCGTGTCATAGCCAGAAATATTCCTACGCTCAGGAGCACCGGTATCAACAAAGTAAAGGATATCGCAGAGCCATACGCAATATCAAAAATGCGCAGCCCGGAGATGTATGCAAATAAAGTCAGACTCTCTGTACTTAACCCTGGCCCTCCGCCAGTCATTATAAAGATTGTGTCAACTATCTTGAAAGCCTCTATTGTTCTAAAAAGGACTGCCGCCACAATCGCAGGAGCCAGCAAAGGCAAGGTAATATATTTAAACAATTGCCAGCCCGAAGCTCCGTCTATTTTCGCCGCCTCGTTAAATTCTTCCGGGATCGCTTGTAACCCCACAAAGAGGATGAGGAACATAAGTGGGGTCCACTGCCAAATATCAGTAAGGACAATCGTGAGCAGAGCCAGATCTCCACCTAACCATTCTATACGCTCAAGCCCCACACGATAAAGCAAATCACCAATAGGGCCACGCATATAGTTAAACATCATTCGCCCTACATATCCAACCGTGATTGGAGCCAGCAGCATTGGAAGAAGAAACAAGACCTTAAAAAAGCCCTGTCCTTTTATCTTCCTATTGACTAACAAAGCTAACCACAGACCGATCAGGAACTGCGCGCTTACGCCGATCACTGCCATCAGAAGAGTGTTTGAAATAGCATTCCATAAGCGCGCATCGGCAAACAGCTTGCTCCAATTAGCGAGTCCGGCAAAATGAATATTCATTCCATCTGCAAAGGTTATTCGGCTGAACGATAGGACAAGCGTCATCAAAAAAGGAAAGATAGTCAAAGCCAATAAAATAATTACGGTTGGAGCGAGGAATACCCTGCCAATATGTTGTTCACGGAACTTCGTCGCTCGTTGCTTTCCCTTCTTCGCGTTCATGACAACCTGAGTCCTCACCATTTGCCCCTCCTCATCGTGCTGCTGCGCCTTTGTGGTAGTTCAAGCAGGCCACCCGCCCCGCCGAAGGGAGCAGGGACCTGCTTGAACTCCTGTTTTTCTGTTACTGGGCCGGCAAACCAAGTGAAGCGCGGAAAGCTTGCAATTGGGCCTCGCGGCCAAGTTCTTCGGTGATCAAGTCCCATTCTTTGGCAGCGGCGTCCAACGCTTCCTGAGGAGATATATCCCCGGCAAGCGCCAAGCTGATTTGAGCATCGATAGCATCAAAATAGCGAGCCGCACCAGGGATCCTCAAGTCCACTTGAACATTGGGGTGTTCAATGGTTGCCTTGATCGCCTCCAGGTATGCCCCCGGATTGACAAACCCCATCCCGTACCAACCGGCTAATTTCTCGAAATGGGATATCCGGTACGGATTGTAACCGGTCATCGGGGTGACTACAGAGATATAGCTATTCTCCGGCCTGCTCAAGAAGGAGATGAAGTCATAGGCAGCCTCAACATTGGGGCTGTTCGCATCGATAGCCGCTAACCAGCCTCCAAAAGCAAGATAAGGCGCATGGTTCACATCCGGAAAATTTACCCACTTATCTGCTTTGTGATCCCAAACCTCGGTCGTTCCGGGCATAATTGAATAGCCGACCAGCCCTCGGGCGACGGAGTCTTCATGGGTATCGGCCAGCACTCCGATGTCGCCCCAGTCGATAGCCATCGATATATCCGTCATGGCGTAGGTCATGCGCACCTCCCCGGAGTCCATCATAATCATGCCCGGATCCCCGTAGGGAATGATCTTGAGCCAATCTTCAAGCGCCCGCACATGTCCGGGGCTGTTGATCAACGGTTCCATTGTTTCAGGGTCGAAAAAGAGTCCATGCTGCCCGGGTATGCTGACGTACGATGCAGCCCGGGAGAAGAAAGTCCAATCGGCTTGACCAAGCCTACGCATCGCTTCTACAACTCCGACATCCGGTGCGCCATCTCCAGACCAGTCCCACCCATGGAAGAACTCAGCTATATCTCTATGTTCAGCCCAGGTCCTGGGGGGAGCGGGAAGCTCGTAGCCAAATTGTTCTTTGAACCTGCCCTGAAAATCAGTATTTTCTAACGCGTCTTTGCGATAATAGAAGAGGTGGCTGTCGCCATCCAACGGAACGGCATAGGTGACGTCGTTCCAGACACTGATCCTTTCGCGATAAGCCGGCAGTATATCATTCCAGTCGATATATGGATCCGCTGCGATCAGGTCGTCAAGTGGAGACAGAAAACCTGCGCCGGCAAAATCCGCAAGCCAGGCGGCCGGGAAAATAATTATGTCGTAGTTCGCCGCCTCCAGGGAAAATGAGGAGAACATCCGTGGATATAATTCCGCCCACGGCGCAGTGACCAAGTTCACCTTCCCTCCGGTGGCCTCTTCCCAGTCAGGACCAAACATCATAACCGGTTTGGCAATGAACGGTGGTGGTTGTGTAAATACCGTGATTGTGACGTCTTCAAACTGTCTGCCCGTTGCCGGCTCTTCTTCCGGATCCGGCTGAGGTTCCGCTACCGGCGCAGGGCAACCAGTGGCAATTAAAGCTAATGAGAAAACCAACAAAACTGCAAGCAGGTAAATCCCCGGCTTCTTATACACTTACATACCCTCCCTCATGAATTAAGCTTACTAACCCTCAATCGACAGCCTTCTGAATATAAAATATCTTTGCTTTAAGGCATTTTCACCCCCTCTGTTCATAAAACGCTGTTTTACTGCAAAATTATCTCTGTGCGCCGCCCTTACTCACTACAGGGCGCTAAACGATCGCTTCTTCGGTATCCTTGCTGAAGATATGCATGAATTCCATCTCAGCGACCAGCGTGATTCTTTGGTCAATCGCCACCTCGGTTCGGGGGGCTAGCCGTGCGACTATCTCTATGCCGCCGTTCTCCGCGTGGATGATCAACTCATCGCCCAGGGGCTCGCGCACCCGCACCCGTGCCTCCAGGATCGCTTCCGGATCATGACCGGATGCCATCGACGGCGTCTTAAGATTCTCCGGGCGGATCCCAAAAACCAGATCCCGGCCGAGGCAAGCTTTTAGTTTTCCCGCCTTATCCTGGGGGATCTTGAGCTTAAAGCTGTCGTTTACCACGTAAAGCGAGCCGCCCTCGCTAGTCAACCTGGCCGGGAGGAAGTTCATTGCCGGGCTGCCAATAAACCCGGCGACAAACATATTCGCCGGGTGATCGTAGATGGTTTGAGGATCGTCATATTGTTGCATCACGGCGTCCTTCATCACCGCCACCCGCTGCCCCAGGGTCATCGCCTCCACCTGATCGTGGGTCACATAAACGGTAGTCGTCTTCAGCTCATGGTGCAAC
>JAGXSR010000102.1 GCA_018333405.1 Dethiobacter sp.
ATTATATCCGCCTTTCGGTGGGGCTGGAAAATGAGGACGACATAATTGCCGATTTGGAACAAGCCCTGGCCGCTAGTCAGGGTGAGCGCTAGCACTTAAGGGGGGTATATTCGTGACAGACCCTCTTCATGTTTCCCTGGAAAAGAGGGAAGGCTTTGATCTGCCCGATTCACCGCGCTCTGTCGGCTGGACCACCCCTAAGCGGGTGCTTCTGGCCGATGAACGATCACCTCTTCCTCTGGATTGCGGAGTTGAGCTGTTTCCGGTAACCGTGGAGTACGAAACGTATGGGAGCTTATCCGGAGCCGGGGATAACGCCGTCTTCATCTTGCACGCGCTGTCCGGTGACGCTCACGCTGCCGGTTGGGACGCCTGTTGGAAACAGGATGATCGCCCCTGGCGGGAGAGGCGCCCCGGGTGGTGGGACGAGATGATCGGACCGGGAAAAGCATTTGATACCAACTGCTTATTTGTAGTGTGTGCCAATCTTCTGGGCAGCTGCTACGGAAGCACCGGGCCCGGCGAGCTAAATCCGGCCACGGGGCAGCCTTATGCTCTGGATTTTCCCGTGATCACCGTAGAAGATTGGGTGCGTCTGCAGGTGCGCCTGCAGGATTACCTGGGGCTGGACCGGCTCCTGGCTGTGGCCGGAGGATCCCTGGGCGGACAGCAGGCCCTGGCCTGGGCGATGAACTACCCCGATCGGATTCGCTCGGCGATTATCCTGGCGGCCGCGCCGCGTTTGAGCGCACAGGGTCTGGCCTTTAACGCCGTAGGGCGCCAGGCGATTATGAACGACCCCTGTTTCCAGGGCGGTCGTTATTATGATTCCGCTCCTCCCGAAAGAGGGCTTGAGCTGGCAAGGATGCTTGGCCATATCACTTATCTTTCCTACCAGTCTATGGAAGGCAAGTTCGGCCGCCGCTATCAAAACGGCTTCCAGCCTTGTTTTCAGCTGAACAGCGAATTTGCCGTGGAGAGCTACCTTGAGTACCAAGGACAGGCTTTTGTCCGCCGGTTTGACGCCAACAGCTATCTATATCTGACCAGGGCCATGGATTACTACGATGCTGCCGCGCCCGGCGAGGGAAACCTGGCTTTGGCGTGCTCCTCCATCCGGGCCGCAATGCTGCTGGTGGCATATGCCTCCGACTGGCTTTATCCGCCCCGGGAGACCAGGCAAATTGCCCGGGCTTTGCTGGCTAACCAAAGACCGGTTACCTATGTGGAGCTTCCGTCAGAGTACGGTCATGACGCTTTCTTGCTGGAAACGGCCAAGACCACACCGCTGGTCCGTTCATTTTTAGAAAAGGCGAGGTCAAAATGAAAAAGAGATGGCGATGGGATCACAACCTGATCTATAATCTGGTGCCGGTGGAATCCTCTGTGCTTGATCTGGGTTGCGGGGACGGCGAGCTTTTAGCGCGCATGATCAACGATAAACAGGTGCGCGGTCAGGGAGTGGAGGCGGATCCGGCGTGCGTCTCTGCCGCCATAACCAATGGGATCCCCGTTTACCAAGGCGATCTGGACTTAGGTCTGCCGGAATTTATGGATCAGTCGTTTGAGTATGTAATTTTAGAGAAAACGCTGCAGGCGGTTCGCCGGCCGATGTTAGTTATGCAGGAGATGCTGCGCATCGGGCGGAACAGCATAGTCAGCTTCCCTAATTTCAGTTTTGAGACGGTGGTCGGCAACCTGGTTCTCACCAAGCGCATGCCGGTTACGCCCTCCCTGCCTTACCAGTGGCACGACACGCCGAATATTCACCTGTTTACCCTGCTTGACTTCATGGACTGGATTCAGCAAAACGGAGTGGGTATTGTAGCCGCGTATGCCTGGAGCGGCGGGCGGCACCGGCCTTTACGGCTTCCTGCGGACAGCACCCGGGCGGAAGAGTTGTTATTCGTTTTAAGTTAGCATGCGGAAAGGGGAACAAGGTCAGGGATGAGCGGGTTTACCGAAAGCTCAAAAGCAGAGGCCAATTATAAAGCTGAAACCAACGAGGAGAGCGATGAGCGTGACGGCCGACATATTCAGTCTGTGGAGCGTGTCTTAAACATTCTTGAGGCCATGGCCGGCGAAGGCGCTCCGATTACGGTTACCGAGTTGGCGGAAAAAGTTAATCTCAAAATCAGCACTGTTCACCGCCACCTGACCACATTGGTTTACCGTGGCTATGTGGATCAAGAGGATGATAATAAATACCGGCTGGGGTTCAAACTGATGGAGATAGGCAACGCTGTGCTCTATTATTCCGACATACGCGCTGTAGCCAGACCTTACCTGGAAGAGCTGATGGAGCGCTGTAACGAGACGGTTAACCTGGCCATCCTGGATGATATCGATGTGGTCTATATCGACCAGGTGGAGTCGAAAAACCTGATTCTGGTTAAGATGCTGGCCCGGGTAGGCAATCGCGGCCCTGTGCACTGCACCTCTTCCGGCAAAGCGCTTCTGGCCTTTCTCCCGCCGGAAAAAATGGAGGAGCTGGTCAGCAGGCTGGATCTGGCTAAATATACCAACGAAACTATCACTGATGCCGACAACCTGCGCAAGGAGTTGAAAAGAGTCCGGGACGACGGTTATGCCGTGGACTGGGGAGAGCGGGAGGAGCATGTCCGTTGTATCGCCGCCCCTATTTTCAACCATGAAGGGCGGGCTGTGGCCTGCGTAAGCATATCCGGCCCCAGCACCCGTATTACTACTTATTATATGAAAAATGAGCTGGTGGATTATATCCGGGAAACAACAGATAAAATTTCCCGTAAAATGGGATATACCGGCCAGTAGCCGTCCGGCTGGGTCGGGCGGTTCGCTGTTCAGGTGAATATAGGCAATGAGCGGTTTGCAGGGACCGGTTTGAGAGCAGATCTCAGATCGGTCTTTTTTTATGAAAAAGTAAATACATTTCCACATAGTGAAACCTACGCTTCGTAAATTGCCATTATTAACGCGCAACCGCTGACGACGCTGTCAGATTCCGGCGCGCGGGCACTCAAACTTAAACGACCGTGAGGACTGGTGTCAGGGGCGAATAACTAGTCGACCCTGCCCTAACCATGGACTTTGTGAAAATTTATATTGACAGCAAAGGTCGTCCTTGCTTATAATCAATAACAAAATCTTATTCCGTAATACGGAATTGCTTTACAGAAACCGCAGCGCGGGGAACAAAGTTCAGGCTCAAAATAACGGTTGGGAGGGGAAAAGATGGTTTTGTCTGTGGGGAAAACGCAAATCGGTAAAGAGAATTTCACGGACAGGAATAAGCACTCGCTGATCGCGCTGCTCCAGGAGATACAGGAGCAGTATAGCTATCTTCCGGAGGATCTTCTGCGGGAGCTGGCCGGCGCAAAAAAACTAGCGCTGATCGATATCTACAGCGTGGCCACATTCTATAAATCTTTTAGTCTTAAACCCAGGGGCAGACGTAAAATTGTTACCTGCACGGGTACAGCTTGCCATGTCAGGGGCAGTGAGAAGGTATCGCAGGAACTGTCCCGCATCCTCGGGATCTCG
>JAGXSR010000103.1 GCA_018333405.1 Dethiobacter sp.
GCGCCTTGTGTATCGTCTATCAGAACCGTTAGCCCGCCGTCGCCGGCAGGAGTTAATACCGAGGCGATCACTTCGCCGTTACGCAAAGCTTCCTCCGCTGCTTGCGCATCAGCGAATACTATAGCTTTGACCTTCTCCGACCCGGTTAAAATTTCTGCGGGAGGCGTACCTTCTATTACGCCGACTCTTAAGTGATTCATGGGCTGCGCCTGAAGTCCGGCCAGGTAGCCGAAGAGGATTACCACGACAATCGAATTGATCAGCGACATGACAAAAAGTTTAGTTTTAAACTGTAAAAGAATTTCGTTGCGCATTATACCTATAAGTGCCGGTAGTTTTCTCATGGTTTCGTCAGCTCCTTTCCTGTGAGGTTAAGGATAACTTCTTCCAAGGTCTTTTCACCGCTTGTCTTAAGCGATTCCGGAGATCCGTCGGCGATAACCCTGCCTTTGTCGATTACAATAATCCTTCGGCAAAACCTTTCCGCTTCCTCGATGTAATGGGTGGTGAGAACTATAGAGCGATTTTGGGCGGAAAAGGACTCGATATCTTCCCAAAGCGCATACCGCGATTGCACGTCAAGCCCGGTTGTAGGCTCATCAAGAAATACCATCTGCGGGTTATGGAGCATAGTTCTGGCATAGATGAGCCTTCTTTTCATTCCTCCCGAATAAGTGGATACAGGTCTGCTGGCAACATCAAAGAGACCTATCCTTTTGAGCATGCCAGCGGCGGCGTTTCGGGATGCTGTTTTGTCCATGCCGTGCAGCGCTCCTTGTAAAAGGAGATTGTCCAGTCCTGACAAAGGCTCATACAGGTTGTTCTCCTGAGGCATGAGGCCAATGAGCGATCTTACTTTAACAGAGTCCTTGCGCACATCCAGGCCTGCTACCAGCGCCTGACCCTCAAATCGCCTGACCATAGTCGTCAAGACATTGATCAGGGTTGTTTTGCCGGCTCCGTTCGGGCCTAGCAGGGCTACAGGCTGCCCCGGATTGAGCTCCAGGTCTATGCCCGACAGGGCAGTCAATTTACCATAACTGACACGCAGGCCTTTGACTGATATCGATTTGGCATTTAACTCCAATAGAATCACCTCCAAAAATTGACCACATGGTCAAGTATAACATAATCTTGACCATGTGGTCAACTAGTTTGGCGCCTGTCCTATAGCCGCCGTTTAACTGACGAAGCCCAGTTTGCAGCGGCGCGCTACTGATGGCAAGCGGTCGCACGAGACTCTACCCAAACTCCTTGGCGACGATCCTGCAATCTGGCTGCGTCCGGGTCAAAGTCGCAGAGCTCAATGTGAGCGATGGCTCCGGATCGCTATGTAGCGTCGACTATCACTTGTACATAGAGCCGTAGATCCATGCGGCATGTAAAGGAGAAGATGCGGCAGCAAAAGCTAGTAAAGCAGGAAGTTGTTGCCTCAAGGCGTCCATAGAGCATAACGACCATACAACTCACGTTCTTCGCGGCAGTCGAATTATACTGCCCGAGGATAAATTCTCCTCTATGGCCGCCTGGCTGGCCCAAACAAAAAATATACCGGCCAAACTATATTTAATTCGTACCTGTTTACCGTCTCTTTAAATACAAATAATTTAAGAAAGGGTTACTGCAAAAACTTGCCGGGATCGGCGCTGTGCACCTTAGGGTGAAGAGCGGCATTAATTCCGGCAGCAATCGTTAAAGAGATTTCGTCAATGAAGGTGTCTATCTCTTTGGGCGTAACCATTAAGCGCCCGCCGGCATAAGGATTGAGGACCTCACTAATCAACATCTGTTTTTCTTCCCAGTCCATCCTCTCCAAGTTCAAACCCAGAGCTTCCATCCCCGCCGCTTCCCGTTTAAAAGATTTGATCATGGCCTCCATAGCTGCACCGGCGATGGTCGAAGCATCGACCACAGTGGGCACACCGATGGCTGTCACAGGGACGCCGGTAGTCTCTTTGGTTACCCCAAGGCGATTATTGCCTACTCCGGAGCCGGGGCTTATACCGGTATCAGCGATCTGAATGGTGGTATGCAGCCGCTCCAGGCGCGAAGCAGCCAGAGCGTCTATGGCAATGACCAAGGCCGGTTTGACCCGCTGCACCAAGGCCTGGATAATTTCTCCTGTTTCAATGCCGGTAATCCCCAGCACACCCGGGGAGATGGCGCAGACAGAGCGAAAACCTTCTCCCAGGGAGCTGCTTTGTGTTTCAAAGGCATGACGGGTTACCAACAGATCTTCGATTACTTTAGGTCCCAAAGAATCCGGGGTGACATTCCAATTACCCAAGCCTACCACCAGCACGGTTTCTTCCAGATTGGACGGCAAGGGTAAAAAGCGCCTGAGCTCTTCAGCCAGCACTTCACTTAATTTTTCTTGCAGGTCTGTATTTGGAACGCGCATCCCCGGCGCATCCAGAGTGATATAATTGCCCAAAGCTTTGCCCAGCTGCAATGCTGCCGCCTCATTTTCCACTTTGATCCGGCTGATGGTTATCCCGTCTATGCGGTGAGTCTCCGCAAATATCCCCGGGATCTGCGCGGCGCCACCACGGTTTTGGATGATTTCGTGAGCTTCCAAGGCAAGGTCTGTCCTGATATTATAGTTGGGAATAAAGCCTTCCCGGTGTTCTGTATTGGGCATCAAAAATGTTCTCCTTTGCTTAGCTTATACTTAGCGCAGCTCGGTGGGCACAAACAGATCGACAATGCCGATCACGACAGCAGCCAATGCCGCTCCGATAAAGCTAACATTCATACCCGGGACTATAAACTGGGCCATATAGATGACCACTGCGGCGGTAATAAAGCCGACCAGTCCCCGGTTTTGCGGCGAAACGCGCTTGCCGAAGAGGGCCTCCACCACAAATCCAAGTAAAGCAACGACCACAGCGGCAATTAAGGCTTGAACGAAGGTCAGGGTGGCAAAACCGGGCAAAAGCCAACTTACCAGCATCAGCACGATAGCAGACACCACAAAGCGAACGATTAAACCAAGCATCTTAGTTCCTCCTTTTTAAATAACTGCCAAATACACATTTAGCTTAACCAAAACTGATTGATCTATGCACAAAAAGTGCTTTTCAAGGACTTGCTTTTTCTGATTATTGGTGGTAGTATTTCAGTGTTTGACGTTAAGAGAAGGAGGCTTTATAGTTTGCCCAACACCAAGTCAGCAGAAAAAAGAGTCCGGCAGACTGAAAAGAGAACTGCCCGGAACCGCCGTATTAAGAGCATGGTTAAAACAGCTATTCGCCGTTTCGAAGAAGCGATGCAGGCAGGCGATGCGGATGCCGCCCGGGTGAAGCTTGTGTCGGCTACACAACAGATTGACAAGGCCGCCGCCAAAGGCATACTCCACAAAAATACCGCCGCCCGGAAAAAGTCGCAGTTAGCCCGCGCCTTTAACAACACTGCTGCCAGTTAAGCTCCGTCCGGCAAGATCAGTATAGTATATGCTCGCAGCGTATATCTATGCCTAGGTTTATGCTCTGAAAAGCCAGGCGAGGCGCCGCCTCGCCCCTACATTGAAAATCCCATCCTCCGGGCCCAAGGTGAGGATGATTTGGTTTTCATCCTTCTGCCCATGCCCCCGGTTTACGAGGGCATGGGCGACTGCTCAGGCTGCTCAATGCCCGATCAGTCGTAAGTAATTCCGGCAGCCGGCGGCTGCTCGCGGAAAAGGGCTGTTGTTCTAATCAGGCATAGGTTTAATGGCGGAGCAGGTAGATATATACCACAACGGTAATATCGCCCTGGCGGACTACCGCCACGGTGGCGGCTCGGCAGCTTTCATCGGTTAAAAACTCATTCTGCTCTTGCACAATCCGCTCATACAGCTGCGCCGCCGATAGCGGTTCAAACGCCCAATGTACTTTGGCGAAGATACCGGCCTTCCGGATACGCAAATCGGAAGAGCGTTGTTCGATCTCTCTTTTTAGCTGCTCAAGGGTATAGTCCTCACCAGCGGCTGTGTCGGCGGCGATACGGGCCGCCGCCTGGCGAGCCACCTCCAACAGCGCCCGCTCTTCGGTTAACGGCGGCATATTGCGCTCAACACGGAACCGGTTAAAGCGCTCCATGATCTCCTGCTCATGACCGGGGAGGTAAACCGGGTCGGCCTGTACGGCTTGGGTACGACGGTAAGCCAGCTCCTGCTCCTCCCGGTAAGCGGGATCGCGATGCAGACGGGAAAGCCCTTCTATGGTGGTCAGGTAGAGGCGCCTCGGTTTTTGGATGAAGCGGTTTTCGTCTTCCACGATAAAGCCGGCGCCCCAGGTGGTATCCATGGCATACCAGGTCTCGTCTACTTTGACATGGTTCCAGGCGTGCAGCTCCGTTTTCCCCTCGACCGGGAAAACATCGCCGCTTTCATAGGTGGCCGTGATCTCCAAGGCGGTAAAAAGGGCAAGGCCTAAGTCAGCGAAGTCGTGGCAGATCCCTCTCCCTGTCTGCAACAAATAAGCGGCGCCGGAGCCGAAGGCCTCGATATCGGCCAGCTTTTCTAAGTCATAGGCAAAGTTAGCGGTGATCCAGTCGTAAACAGCAACCATACGCTGGTAATCTGTAGTCGAG
>JAGXSR010000104.1 GCA_018333405.1 Dethiobacter sp.
GGCTAAAACCCGGTCCGCCCGCCCCGTCGCTGAGACAGCGGGCCAGATCCCGCAAGAAGGTCGTTTTCCCGCAGCGGGGCGGCGAAACAATCAAAGCATGACGGGCCCGGCGGCGGCGATAATCTAAAAAAAAGCGCACATAGGGCAGAGCCACCCCGGTTACTTCCCGGGCGACACGGTAATTCAAGGCGGTAATATGCTTTAGTCCGCTTACACGGCCTTGATCCAGCACCGCCTGTCCGCACAAGCCTACCCGGTGCCCCCCGGGTATAGTCAAATATCCGCAGCGCAGCTCCTGTTCAAAGGCATACAGGGAGGCGCTGCTGATTAACTGCAAGGCGCGCTCCAGATCATCCCGCCCGGGGTGGTAAGCTTCAGCCGGGGATACGGAGGCGCCCTGCTCATTTAAGAATAGTTCGCCTTTTTGCCCAAGCAGAGTCAGAGGCCGTCCCTGGCGCAGCCTGATCTCCTCCAGCTCATCCCACAGCCGGCCGGAATAAAGATCAATAATATTACGCACCTGCTGTGGCACATAGGAGATGACTTGCCCGCGGATCACGCCGGCTTTATTCAACATGTGGTTTAACGCCTCCACCGGTCTTGCCGGATGCTTGGCTATCCGGCCCGGTAGTTATATATATGGAAGCAATTCAGTGGATAGAATACCGGAGGTAACAGCTGAACCGATCTTTTTGGCGGCGCGATGTAAATGCGTGACGCGCCTCTGATAAAATTTGGTTGCTGCGGAAGAAAGGCGCCTTAAGCGGCAAAAACGGCTCACTTAAGCTGGTTTAATCTCCAATGGGAGATAAATTCTCCGTGATTTAAAATGAGGAGGGGGTTATCTGCAGGCAGGCGATTCAGCCTTGAGCGTCCGAGCTGTGTGATGGACACCCTTGCCTTCGGCTAATGGTTCCCACTGCCAGGCCCATAGCCGACTTTCACCGCCAAGCTATCGCCCATGCCGGGCGCACCACACCGTAATGGACCATGGTACTCTCGTCCCATGGTCCACGAATCAAAAACCCAAACCGCATAGCGCCCTTAATGGCACGCCTGGCTCTTGCCGGACTCTTAATAATTAATGTTTTTACTTCTCTTTCTTCTTCTTTTTCTTCTCTTCTTTCCGCTCTTCCTCTTCTTCCTCTTCTTCCTCTTCTTCCTCTATCTCATCCGGATCTTCTTCTTCCCAGTCTTCATCATCCACCAGCACCACTGAACCGCAGCCGGGGCAGGTTACTTCGATCTCGCAGTCCTGATCCAGGAAATCTTCTTTTACCACCACAACCTCATGGCAGTTGGGGCATTCCAGGGAGAAGCTGTCACCGAAATCTTCGTCATCATCATCATCGTCGTCGTCTTCATCATCGTCTTCGTCATCGTCTTCGTCATCATAGAAATCCTCTTCCATATCGGTCAGATCTTCGTCAATAGCCTCAGCATATTCCAACAGCTCTTCGTAATCTTCCTTGATCTGCTCAATCTCACCGGCCATTTCGTCCAAAAGTTCGATCACCTTTTGCAGCACTCTGGCTTCTTTTCCTTCACCCAAATCCAGTCCGTCGGTCAGCCCTCGCAGATAGGCAACCCTCGTTTTTAAGCCTTCACTCATTTAATAATGCCTCCTTTTGATTTAAACCATATTATCCCACTAAACCCGTTCGATATATGCGCTGGTGCGGGTGTCAATCTTCAGAATATCGCCTGCCTCAATAAAAAAAGGAACCTGGACTACCAGCCCGGTCTGCAGTTTAGCCGGCTTGCTGCCCCCGGCAGCGGTGTCACCCTTAAAAGCGGGATCTGTTTCCACCACTTTCAACGCCACAGTATTAGGCAGTTCCACCCCCACCACCTTTTCTCCATGCATGACAACGGTCAGCTGCTCATTTTCTATTAAAAACTTGACCGCGGCTTCCATTTGCTCTTTGGAGAGCGTAACCTGTTCATAGGTTTCCATATCCATCAGGTAATACTCGTCATCACTGTTGTAAAGGTATTCCATGGTCTTGCGCTCCATGATCGCCCGGGACACTTTTTCTCCGGCCCGAAACGTCCGTTCCGTCGTGGATCCGGTGCGTAAATTTTTCAGCCGGGAGCGAACGAAGGCTGCCCCCTTGCCCGGTTTCACATGCTGGAACTCAACCACGGTATACAGTTCGCCATCCAGCTCGATGGTCAGTCCGGTGTGAAAATCACTGGTTGAAATCATATCTGTTGCTATCCCCTCCGGCTAGATGATCGTAAGCTCATGGGAGCTGAAGGTCATTGCTTCTGCTCCGGTTGCGGTGATCAGCATCATATCTTCCAGGCGCACCCCACCCCATCCGGAAATATAAATACCGGGCTCTACGGTCAGCGTCATCCCGGCTTCCAGAAACATTTCCGCCCGGGGAGAAAGCACCGGCCATTCGTGAGCTTCCAAGCCTAAACCATGGCCCAGACCGTGTCCGAAGTATTCACCAAAACCGGCTTCCACGATTATTCCCCGGGCTACAGCGTCCGCCTCTTTGCCGGTCATGCCGGGTTTAAGCGCGGCGGCCGCCCGCTCGAGCGCCTCACGCACCACGGCAAAAACATGCTTTTGCTTTTGCTCCGGTTTACCCAGGCAGACGGTGCGGGTCATATCGGTAGCATACGATTGAAACAGCGCGCCAAAGTCCATAGTCACCAGTTCACCCTGAGCCAGCCTCTTCTTTGAAGCCACAGCATGGGGCATAGCCCCCCGCTCCCCCGAGGCCACTATGAACCGGAATGAAGCGCTCTGAGCGCCCATCCGGCGAAGAAAGATCTCCAGCTCCAGCGATATTTCCTCTTCGGTCAGCCCGGGCTTGATAAAACCGAGAATATGGCTGAAGGCCAGGTCCAGGCAGGCCGCGCCGCGCCGTAAAACCTCGATCTCTCCTTCATCCTTTACCGCACGTAAATTTTCCACCAGCCCCTCCACCGGGATCATCTCCGCTTCCAAACCTGCGGCCAGCTTCTGGTAAAGGTCGAAGGTAACCTGTTTTTTTTCAAAGCCCAGCCGCTTCAAGCCCGCTTCTGTAATCACCGGCGCCAGGCTGCCCGGCAAGTCATTAACCCATCTCCGGATCAGACAATGGGGCGCCTGTTGTTCAGCCTGCTTGAGATAACGAAAATCGGTGAGCAGATAGCTGCGTTCCGGATCCACCAGCAACGCGCCGTTGGTTCCGTCAAAACCGCTTAAATACCGGAGATTGGCCGGGGTTGTAATCAACACCGCTTCCAGTTCCTGCCGTCTCAAAACATCCTGCAACCGCGCTATCCGCTGTTTCAAATTTAGTCTCTCCGCTGTTCCTGAATCAGATTAAGCAGCGCCTCTAAACCGAGCAGATAGCTGGAAAGCCCCAAGCCGCAGATCACTCCACCGGCCAACGGTGAAATAACGGAATGGGCCCGAAAAGGCTCCCGGGCAAAAATATTGCTCAGGTGGACCTCCACCAGCGGCAACCCGACGGCGGCCAAAGCGTCACGCAAGGCATAGCTGTAATGAGTCAGCGCCGCCGGATTAATC
>JAGXSR010000105.1 GCA_018333405.1 Dethiobacter sp.
GCAAATTCCCGCCCGCCTTCCAGGAGATTGATCCGGTCCAGATTATTTCCGATCATCTCGATCGTAATCTCGTTGTTGACGTCCAGGAAAATACCTGGTCCTTCCACCACTGCCGCCCGGCTGTAGTAGCCGCCTCCGGCGCTGTACATCCTGGCGCTTTCGCGGCAATGATCGGAGCAGAGCCAAGCCACAATCGGGGCTACAAATTCAGGCTTGACCTTGCCGATAATCTCTTCAGGCATCACCGTAAAGGTGAGTCTGGTTCCGGCGGTGGGAATAATCGTATTGGCCAGAATGCCGTAGCGCGCCCCTTCCTGGGCCACACAGTTCATCAGGCCAACAATGCCCATTTTCGCCGCCCCGTAGTTGGTCTGCCCAAAATTGCCGTAAACCCCGGCGGCCGAGGCGGTGGAGACGATACGCCCATAGCCCTGTTCCCGCATATGTGGGAAAGCTGCCTTAGTGCAAAAAAAAGTGCCGTCCAAGTGCACCGAGATCACTTTGCGATAATCATCCAGCTCCATTTTAAGCATGCTCTTGTCCCGTAAGATCCCGGCGTTATTGATCAGGATATCAATTTTTCCGTATGTATGGACAGCGGTTTTAATAATATTCTGAGCGCCTTCCCACTCGGAAACGCTGTCATAGTTGGCTACGGCTTCCCCCCCGGCGGCTATGATCTCATCCACCACTTTTTGGGCCGGGGTGCTGTCCGCGCCGCTGCCGTCAAAAGCGCCGCCTAAATCGTTGACGACCACTTTGGCCCCCCGGGCGGCCAGCAACAGCGCGTAAGCCCGACCCAAACCACCGCCCGCTCCTGTTACTACCGCCACCCTGCCTTCAAATCGAATCTCGGACATGGCCACAACTCCTTTTTAATAATATTTGATATATTTTATATTTTAACATATCTTTTACGCCAAAAATTACAGATTTATTTTGCGCTCCATATTTTAACGAAAAAAGCCGTCGAGCCCCCCTGTAGTAAGGGCTCAGCGGCTTTTCCCTAATGACGGCGCCAGGCAGCGTGAAAATCTATCTCAATATAAAGCGCAACACAAATAAGGCTGATAATATATACATGGTTGAAGAGATCCGGTCAAACCGGCGGACAGCAAGATTGAGCGCGACATAGGCCAGGATGCCCCAGACAATGCCTTCGGCAATGTTGAAGGTAAAAGGCATCATCACAAAGGCGAAGAAGGCCGGTATGGCCTCAATATAGTCCTCGAAGTTAATCTTCATGATCGGTTCCATCATAAATACGCCCACGATGATCAATATCGGCGCGGTGGCCTGGGCGGGGACCAGAGCGGCCAGCGGAGAAATAAACAGAGCCGCCAAAAACAATACGCCGGTAACCACAGCCGTCAAACCGGTGCGGCCTCCTTCGGCAACCCCGGCAGCGCTCTCAATATAGGTGGTTACGGTGCTTGTTCCGAGCGCGGCCCCGGCCACCGTGCCCACAGCATCAGCGACAAAGGCCCGGTTAACACGTGGAAGCTTGCCATCCTGGTCCAGCATCTTCGCCTTGCTGGCCACACCGGTCAAAGTCCCTACCGTATCAAAAACATCAACGAAGGCGAAAGAGAAGATGATGGGAATAGCCGCAAAGCCTAGCTTAAACAGGCTGTCCATACCAACGGCAAAATCGCCGAAGTGTTTCAAGCTGGGCGGCGCCGAAAACAGTGCGGCGAAGGATGCGGGGGCAGGAGTAATTCTGAAGATCATGCCGGCTATAGTGGTGATCAAAATACCGATCAGCAGAGATCCGCGGACCTTTTTCACCACAAGAATACTGGTGAGTAGCAGTCCGAAAACTGCCAGCAGCACTTTCGGATCGCTCATATCACCCAATTTAACCAAAGTAGGCTCATAGGGAACAATAATGCCGGCGCTCTTAAAACCGATAAACGCGATGAACAGGCCAATGCCGGCGCCTACGGCCAGCTTGAGGCTCATCGGTATGGAGTTGATAATCGCTTCACGACCGCGGGTCACTGTCAGCAGGATGAACATTAATCCGGAGATAAACACCGCGGCCAGGGCTGCTTCATAGCCAAGGCCCAAACCTAAGGCTACGGTGAATGTGAAATAAGCGTTCAGGCCCATACCGGGAGCTAAAGCAAAGGGATAATTTGCTATAAGGCCCATCATCAGGGTGGCCAGAGCAGAAGCTATACATGTGGCCACAAGCACTGCCCCGAAATCCATGCCTGCGTTACTAAGTATCGCGGGGTTTACAAAAATAATGTAAGCCATGGTGATAAATGTGGTTAAACCGGCAAAAAGCTCTGTCCGCACGTTGGTATTGTTTTCCTTGAGCTTGAACAGACGTTCCAGCAACTTGTCCAGCCTCCTAATCCTCTCATCGTAGCTAGTATTTACTTAAAATCAACTTCTGATTTTTCCGGGAACAGACTGACCAGTGAAAATCTGTGCACATCCACCAGTCCGCGGTTGGTTAACCGCAACGCCGGGATTACCGGCAATGACAGCAGGGCCATCGTCATAAACGGCGACCCTAGTCTGCACCCTAACCGCTTCCAGGCAGCGGCCAGATCAGCTACATCGCGAGCCACCTCCTCCACTGGTTGATCAGACATCAGGCCGGCTACCGGCAACTTCACAATAGCCAATACCTCCCCATCAGAAACGGCCACCATGCCTCCCCCGCACTCGGCCAGGATATTCCCGGCCAAGGCCATATCAGTGTCATTTGTCCCGACGATGAGCAGGTTATGGCAGTCGTGGGCAACGGTGGATGCTACGGCGCCGTTAACAAAACCGAAGCCGGTAACAAAGCCGAGGGCGCGGCCACCGGCGCCGGAGTGCCGCTCAAATACTGCGGCCTTAGCCAGATCTATTGATCTATCCGCTTCAATCAAGCCGCTTGTTGCCAACACTTCAAGAATTTTTTCTTTCGTGCCGACCTGCGCTTCTTCAATTTCCATCACCCGAATTTTAACCCTGTTTTTTCCGGAAGGCGCTTTAACCAGAAAATCTTCGCTTTTCAGCGGTTGGGCCAGGTGTATGGAATTTCGGACAAAATCCGGATATATACGGGAAGGCAAATCAATAATCATCCGTCCGCGCTTGGCCACGGGAATGCCGGCAACATACACCTGCTCAACCTGTACCTTAGCCAGATCCGACAAAATGAGCAGATCTGCGTATTTGCCCGGAGCAATACTGCCCAGATCCTTATCCTGTCGGAAATAGCGCGCAGTGTTGATGGTTGCCATCTGTATGGCCCGGATTGGGTTCACTCCTTCTTGTATGGCCCGCTTAACCACATAATCCATATGCCCTTTGCTCAGCAATGTTTCCGGGTGAGTATCATCCGAGCACAGGAGACAGTAGCTGTTGTCCAGATTATGTTCTGTAATCGCGCGTATGGTTTCCTTTAGGTCATGCCAGGCGGATCCTTCACGGAGCATGGCGTACATACCACTGCGCAGCTTAGCCAGCACATCTGCTTTACGCGTTGATTCGTGGCAGGAGGTGATGCCGGCGGCCATGTAGG
Source organism: Dethiobacter sp. (assembly GCA_018333405.1). Lineage (GTDB taxonomy): Bacteria > Bacillota > Dethiobacteria > DTU022 > DTU022 > JAGXSR01. The sequence continues at coordinate 3,527 of JAGXSR010000105.1, forward strand.
CCTGCAGACTATGATCCGCGGCTGGCGCGGCATAATGTCCGGTAACCGGTTTACCAAGCGCCAGCGTTTCCCGGATAACGGCATGCACATCGGCCTCATTGGCAATAACGCCGGGGTAATTCATCATTTCTCCGAGTCCGGCCACACCGGCCCAGGAGAGAGCTTCCCGGACTTCATCAACGCCGATGGACGCCCCGGCGTCTTCCATACCCGGCGCCGCCGGCACACAGGACGGAACAGTGGTAAAAACGCGCAAGGGAAGATCGCTTCCTTCCCCGTGCATCAGGCGGATGCCTTCTAGGCCCAATACGTTGGCAATCTCATGGGGGTCCATAAAAATGGCGGTCGTGCCATGCGGGAGCACAGCCCTGGCAAACCCGGACACATTGACCATGCTGCTTTCCACATGGATATGAGCGTCAATAAAACCGGGGGCAAGGTATAGCCCGCCCGCATCCACAACTATTGTTTCCGGCCCGATGGTATGTCCGGCAGCACCTGCCACGGCTATACGGCCGGAAGCAACAGCGACATCAGAACCGAAGATGATTTCCGCTGTATGCACATTTACCAGCGCGGCGTTTTGAATAACCAGGTCGGCCTCTTTTCTGCCCATAGCTACATCTACAAGGTGTTGCGTCAGATCATGGTGGTAATTTTGATAGCTGTGCATAATGATCCCTAACTTGTCCAAAGCTCTTGATCGATAATCAGGATCCCTCTGCCCATGAAACCGGTTGTCGCCAATTTATCCATAACCGTGTTCACATCTTCCAACATAAATTCCTGCTCGATCTGTGGAATAACTTTTCTTTGTGCTACCATCCGGAGAGTATCAATGACGTTCTGTTTGGTCATGGCCCGTGAACCGATAATCACTCTTTCGCCCATGGCTATATCCATAGAAGAGACTTTAAACTCAGTACCGGGAGCATAGCCCAACATGACCATAGTCCCGGCCATACGCAAACACTTTACGCCTAATTCGCTGGTTGCGCTGACCCCTACATACTCGCCGACCACATCCATACCATAGCCGCCGGTCACTTTCTTGCACTCCTCAACCAGATCCATTGTGCCGGTATTAAACGTATAATCCGCTCCCAGCTGTTTAGTGATCGCCAGTTTGCGATCATCCAGATCAGCAACTGAAACTGTAGCCCCTAAGGCCTTGGCTACCTGTACGCCATGTATGCCTAATCCACCTGCGCCTAAAATCAGAACATTTTCCCCGGGCGCAACCTTTATACGGTCATTAAAGGCATGCAGTGAAGTGGCGATGGCATCCGGTACCAGAGCAGCCTCAGCGTATGAAATACCATCCGGTATTTTTACAGCGTTGTCGGCAGGGGCAACCATATATTCGGCAAAACCGCCGTTTAACTCAAAACCCAACCGCTTAATGCTGTTCAGGCATACAGTATACTGGCCTCTCTTGCAATTGAGACATTGGCCACAGGTGATATAAATCGGAAATGTAACTCTGTCACCAACTTTAAATTCCTCGCAGGCGGCGCCGGCGCCTAGTTTGACTATTTCGCCGGCTATTTCGTGCCCCGGGATTAAAGGTAAGGGCACTGTCGGGATTTTGCCCGCCTTGATCTTAAGATCAGTCCCGCAGACGCTGCATACTTTTACTTTTACCAGCAGATCACCCGGGCCAACCGCAGGCACAGGAAGATCTCTTAGCTGCAGAGGTTCGTTAAACCGTTCGAGAACCATAGCCCGCATAAATTTACCACCCCGTTTTCAGATTAAATTAGCCACAGACGCTGTTTAGGGCTTTAAAAATTCTCCCGGAGGACGCGTAATAATGATATAGATGCAATCTTGATCATTGCCATCGACCTGGTGCGGTTCGCCTTCGTCAACGTGGGCAGCCATTCCCGCGGGAACAATTATGGTTTCTTTGCCGTTATTAATCCTAAGCTCACCCTCAAGCGTAAGATAAACATGCTGGGAGCAGGGGTGGTAATGCATCTCCGCACCGCCGGTTTTGGGCATGATCACATAAGATACAGCGGTATCCCCAAAGTTAATTTTCTTGCCGGCCACCTCGTGTGCGAAACAGTCATAATGAAGCGGGGCAACAGTCGGTCCGTTTTTCATGTAATCGATTAGTTGCAAAATCATCTTCCTCCTAAGAATGTTATTTTAGAACTCACAGCTTTTAACCGTCCGCGGGAAGGGGATCACATCTCTGATATTGCTGACTCCGGTGATATACATAATCGCCCGCTCAAAACCAAGACCGAATCCGGCATGCCTGACTCCGCCGTATTTCCGCAACTCCAGGTACCACCACAGCTCCTCCGGATTGATGTTGAAGGCCTGCATTCTCTTCTCCAGAATCTCCGCTCTCTCTTCCCGCTGACTTCCGCCGATGATTTCCCCGACCCCGGGGACCAGCAGATCCATTGCCGCCACTGTCTTTCCGTCTTCATTTAAGCGCATATAAAAGGCCTTGATCTCCGCTGGATAGTCGGATACAAATACCGGTTTTTTAAACATTTTCTCCGTCAAAAACCGTTCATGCTCCGTTTGCAGATCTTTCCCCCAATGAACCGCATGCTCAAACTTCTCGTCGGATCGCTTCAAGAGATCAATCGCTTCAGTATAAGTGATCCGCGCAAATTCGGAAGAGACGATGCCTTGCAGCCGTTCCAGCAAGCCGCTGTCGACGCAGCTGTTAAAAAACTGCATCTCCTCTCCGGCTTG
>JAGXSR010000106.1 GCA_018333405.1 Dethiobacter sp.
CCGCGCCTTTCGCCATTCGCCTGTTAGGCCACACGTCTTCACCTCGATAAGGAAATTATCAGCTTGCACGGTACTGCATATTTATGCATGCGTACATTGCCGTATGCTTGCAATCAAATGAATAAGTAAACAACTGTTACACGCTTGAAGACACCAGAAGAGACAGATTGGCAAAACGAAGGGGCGGTTCGCGAACCGCCCCTAAAGGTAGATGACCGGAATCCTGATATGTATATCCTGGCGCCGGCCCCCGGGCAGTGAATCAGTTAAGTATACTGCCCCAATATCCCTGTTTCGTTAGAATTTTTTTCGGAAACGTTGATCCCGATCCCGACTATCCCGATCCCGGCCATCCCGATCCCGCTGATTCCGGTCTCTGGGCGGTCCGGAGCGGCGCTTCTGCTCTTCTTCGTAGCCTTCCGGTTTTTCCAGCAGATCTTTACGGGAGAGATTAATCCTGCCCTTGTCGTCAATATCGGTTACTTTAACTTGAAGCATATCGCCTAAATTGGCCACATCCTCGGTTTTTTCCACCCGGTGGTAATCCATATTGGATATATGCAACAATCCTTCTTTGCCGGGAAGGACTTCAAGAAACGCGCCGTATTTTTCCACCCGGGTCACCTTTCCCAGATAGGTCTTGCCCGGTTCCACCTCCATGATCAGTGCTTCGATTATCGCCTTTGCCCTGTTTCCGGCCTCTACATCCACCGCGGCAATAAATATTCTTCCGTCGGGCTCAACATCTATCCCTACGCCGGTCTCGGCTATAATCTTGTTGATCATTTTTCCGCCCGGGCCAATCACCTCCCGGATTTTGTCTACATCGATCTGCATTGTGATCATCCGCGGAGCGTACGGAGACAGCTCAGGTTTGGGTTTACTGATAACCTCGTTCATTTTGGCCATAATAAATTTATATCCTTGTACCGCCTGCTCCAGTGCCAGGGCTAGAATTCCCTGCGAGATGCCTCCGATTTTAATGTCCATCTGCAGCGCCGTGATCCCATCTTCAGTGCCGGCTACCTTGAAGTCCATATCACCCAGAAAATCCTCCATGCCCTGAATATCCGAGAGGATTTCGACCTGATCTCCCTCTTTGATCAGCCCCATGGCGATACCGGAAACCGCCTTTGCTGTCGGAACTCCGGCATCCATCATCGCCAGGGAACCGGCGCAAACACTGCCCATGGAAGTAGAGCCATTAGACTCCAGCACTTCAGAGACTAGACGCAGTGTATACGGGAAGTCAGCTTCTTTGGGTACAACTTTCTCCAAGGCGCGCTCGGCCAGAGCACCATGACCGATATCCCTGCGGCCCGGTCCGCGCATAAAACCGGTTTCCCCGACACTATACGGTGGAAAGTTGTAGTGGTGTATGAATCTTTTTGACTCTTCCAGCCCAAGCCCATCCAGGATTTGCATATCCCGGAGCGCTCCGAGTGTGCAGATATTGAGCACCTGGGTCTGGCCCCGGGTAAACAGCGCCGAACCATGGGTCCGGGGCAGAACGGAAACCTCGCAGCTGATCGGTCGGATCTCAGCGGGCGCCCGTCCGTCCGGACGAAGCTTTTCGTTTAAGATCATGCTGCGCATCGTCTCTTTTAAAACTTTTTCATATATAGCCTTTAGTTCAGCGGACTGCTCGGGAAACTCTTCCCGGTAACTTTCCATGAGCTCGTCTTTAACCGCGCCCAGACGCTCCTCCCGCTTAAGCTTCTCTTTAATCCGCAGAGCTTCGGCGATTCTGGTCTGAATAAACGGCGCAACCCGATTTACCATTTCGGTCGCTGTATCCCGTATGGGAACCTCTAGCTTAGTTAACCCCGCCCTGGAAATAATCTCTTCCTGTTTGGTCACAATCTCCTTGATCACGCTGTGTCCGGCTTCGATGCAGCGCAGTATATCGTCACGGCTTACTTCATCTGCGCCCGCTTCAACCATCATCACCGCATCTTTAGTTCCGGCTAGCACAAGGTGCAATTTACTGCGCCTGGACTGTTCCACTGTGGGATTTACCACCGGCTCTCCGTCAATTAAGCCCATGATCACCGCTCCCACAGGGCCGTTAAACGGAATCCTGGAAATAGATGTGGCCACAGAAGCCCCGATGATGGATAGTATTTCCGGAGGACTGTCCTGATCCACCGAAAGAACAGTCGCCACAATATGTACGGAATTGCGCAGCTCTTTGGGAAATAAAGGCCTCAATGGCCGGTCAGTCAATCTTGCGCTCAAAATCGCCTTTTCCGTGGGCCGACCTTCACGTTTAATAAAACCGCCGGGTATACGCCCCACAGCGTAGAGTCTTTCTTCATAATCCACTGTTAAAGGAAAAAAGTCGATACCTTCCCGCGGTTCATCGGAAATTGTAGCGGTAACCAGAAGGACGGTGTCTCCGTAGCGTATTTGCACCGCTCCTCCCGCCTGCTTGGCTAACCTGCCTGTTTCTATAGTCAGCGTTCTTCCGGCCAGATCCATTGTTACTGTTTCCAAACGATGTACTACCCCCTTCAATATTCCAGTATTTTGGTATAAAATTAAATCGCAGGGTTTCCCCCGCGAGAATATATTATTTACGCAAGCCCAGCTTGCTTACTATATTCTGGTAGCGTTCCGGAGAGTTATTTCGCAGGTAGTTAAGCAACCCCCTTCTTCGTCCGACCATTTTCAACAAACCTCTCTGGGAATGAAAGTCTTTTTTGTGGCTTTTGAGATGATCGGTGAGATAGTTTATTCTTTCCGTAAGCAATGCGATCTGCACCTCCGGTGAACCGGTATCTCCCTCATGCATACAGTGCCGGGAGATAATCTCCTTTTTTTTCCCCTGATCCAGCATTATAAATCCTCCCTTGTAATTAATCGCCGCTTAAGCCAAGTCTAAAGGCGGGAAACTTCAAACCTAGCCTGCGGTTCACAATGCAACTAATTCTATCAGATCCGGATTACGTTTTCAAGGGCTGCATCAAGCCAAGCTGCAAGCGGTTTGTACCGTCACTGCGGTTTGTACAGCTATGAGCATCCGTCCGTAATTTGTAATAATGGGCGCCGATAAGGTCCCGTGCTTTTAGTATATCCAAGCCAATTTGCTCTTTCAGTATCTTTGGCGAACTGAAAGCCTGCGTATCGCGAAGTTTTTCCAGAAAATAGAGGCAGATTTCCCGGTGATAAAGGTCGCCCTCATAATCCAGGATATAAGTTTCCATCTCCGGCTGTGCAAGGGAAAAAGTCGGTTTTTCTCCCACGTTAGTTACACCGAAACAGAGATTGCCCATGCCTGCTCCGCTAACCGCGGTCAGGTACACTCCCTTCCCCGGTTGAATCAACCGGGGAAGAACGGCAATATTTGCTGTGGGGTAAACCATTTTTTTGCCAATGCCTTCACCCTTAATCACTTTTCCACGCCGGAAAAAATAGTAGTTTAAAAGCTCTGCGGCCTCACCCACATGTCCGGTCAGCAAAAGCGACCGGATTTTTGAGCTGCTGACGATTTTTCGGTTATACTCCACCAGCGGGCAGATATCAACACTAAAACCTAGCTCTTTGCCCCAGCAAGACATCATATCTGCACTGCCTTTTCCACCCAAGCCGAAAGAGTAATCATAACCAACCACAACTCCGCCGACCTTCAGCCGCCGGCTCAATATATCGTGGACAAATCTTTCCGGAGACAAAACGGACATTTCAGCTGTAAACGGCTCTACGATGCAATAATCAAGGTCTAAGGCGGCCATCAGCTCCGCCCGATCAACAATGTCATTTAACAAGGCAAAAGAGCAGTCTTTACGCAGCAGAAAAGACGGGTGCGGGTCGAAAATGAGTGCCGCGCTGCTACCTGCCGCTGTCCGCGCTTTTGCCACTACCGTGCGAATAATGGCTTGATGTCCCCGGTGTACCCCATCAAAATTGCCCAGTGCCAGGTATAGCGGTCTGCGCTCACAGCCGAGCATGCGGCTTATTCCGTTGATCAGCTCCATCTTACTTGTTCACCCTCGTCTGCAGCTAAGTATTTTACTGTTTTCAGAAATATTGTCTCTCCGTCCGAAACCCATTGGGCCAGCCCTAAAAAACGGCCTTCTGAGCCATAGATCCTGATCGGCGTGCCTGTCGGTTCCGGCGCCGCTTCGGTTGTAAGCTGCTGATAGTCCAGAGCCCTGCCCTGTTTCAACAGGCGCTCTGCAGCTTGATCTAAAGTGAGGGCCGGCAGATGCTGGAGAGTTTTGTCCATCGGAATCAACAATGATTTTAAATTCCCCTGACCTGCTGCGGTCTGCAGATCTTGTAAAGTCAGAGCATGGTCAAGGGAGAAGGCGCCGACAAAATATCGCTCCAAATTCCATAAGCAAGCTCCGCAACCGATCCGCCGCCCGATTTCCGCCGCCAAGGTGCGGATGTAGGTACCCTTGGAGCATACTACATCCAACAACAAGTGAGGTTGTCCGCAGGGGTTAAACTGCAACATATGCAACGAGTATATCTTTATTGTTCGTGCCTTGCCCGGGATACTTATCCCTTTGCGCGCCCAATAGTATAGGGGGCGGCCGTGGTACTTTACCGCAGAATAAGCGGGGGGCGTCTGCTCTTGTTCGCCGGTCAAATCCTGTAGAACTGATTTCAGCATCGCCTGATCCAGGTCCGGCACGGGATGCTTTTCCAGCACCTTTCCCTGGGCATCTTCCGTATCCGTAGCAACGCCCAGTTGGACTCCGGCCCGGTAACCCTTGTTGCTTTCCATCAAAAACTCCACCAGACGGGTAGCTCTCCCCAGGCAGATGGGCAATACGCCAGTCGCCGCAGGATCTAAAGTGCCGGCATGTCCTACTTTTACTCCGGGGAACTGCTTGCGCACCTGATCGACACACCCGTGTGAGGTCAAACCAGACGGTTTGTTTAAGTTTATGAACCCGTCCATGCCGCCTCGCTGAAACGAACACAGGGTTTTTTTAATAAAATTTCAGCTTCCTGAATCACCTTTTCTTTAACAGCAAGATAAGGGGCATTGACGCGGCATCCTGCCGCCCGGGGATGCCCTCCCCCGTTCATTTTTTGCGCAAGCGCACTGACATCTATCGTCTTGGAGCGGAAGCCTATTTTCACTTCTTCTGAACTTTCCACGTAGAACATGATCCCCAGCTCAACCCCTTCTATATCCCGGGTGTAATTAATCATGCCGTCGATCTCTTCCACAGTGGTTCCGGAGCGCTTCAGCATCTCTTTGCTAATGGTTATAACCGCAATACGGCTGTCGCAGAGCAGCTCGAGAGAAGATAGCGCCTCTCGCAAAAGCAGGTAATAGGAAAGTGGCCTCTCGTCGAAAATTCGTTGTGATAATACTCCCGGGTGCACATTGTATTCCAACAAATCCGCCGCGATACGGTGGGTTTCCGGTGTGGTGTTGTCGTATTTAAAAGATCCGGTATCAGTAGAAACAGCTACGTAGAGCGCTTCGGCAATGCTGTCCGTCAGGGGGATTTCTAAATCGGCAAGCAGGTGGAAAATGATCTCACCGGTTGCCGCGGCTTTGGTATCGATCAGATTTTCCGTGCCGTAGTGTTGGTTAGTAATGTGATGATCAATATTTAACAGGCACCGCGCCTGTTTTATCGTTTCAGAAAAAGGCCCTAATCTTTCCAGGTCACTGCAGTCAACAGCAATGGCCACCGTGCCCGGGCTTAACTCCATCCCTTCAGTCAGAAACTTTTCACTTCCACGCAAAAACATATATTTACGGGGCACTATACCGGGCAAATAAATTTTTACCTGTTTTCCCAAATTAGACAGCGCTTCACCTAAAGCCAGCAGAGAACCGATGCTGTCCCCGTCCGGCAAAATATGTCCAACCAAGGTAAAATACTCTTTTTCACGTAAAATGTTAACAATACGGCTACGCTCATTCATTTTTCAGGCTGATCCTTATCCATATCCAAAGTTTTTAACACCTGTTCGATCCGTGCTCCGTATTCCATCGAATTGTCCTGTTGAAAAGCAATTTCCGGAGTACGTCTCAGCCTTATTCGCCGACCGATTTCTCCACGAATAAAGCCTGACGCCCGGAGGAGCGTTTCGTAAGTATCCCGCTTCTCCTCCTCGCTTCCGTATATGCTGACATAGACGGTGGCATACTGCAGATCGCGGGTAAGAATCACCCCGGTAACGCTGACCAGTGAGGTGACCCGAGGGTCTTTGATCTCCAGATTAATAATTTGGCTAACTTCCTTTTTGATCTGTCCGGCCACCCGGCGGGCCCTGTTTTCAGACATGACTGATGATCCTCCCGTGAGGCTGCTTGGTCTTTAACGGCTGCTTTGCTCCATCGTGTAAGACTCTAGAATATCACCTTCATGGATATCGCTGTAGCTCTCCAATAGCGCTCCGCATTCAAAGCCGCTTAGGACCTCCCGCGCGTCGTCTTTTACACGCTTCAAAGAGGCAAGCCGCCCTTCATGGACCACCACTCCGTCGCGAATCAGGCGAATGGGAGTGTTGCGGGAAATTTTCCCCTCTATGACGTAGCAGCCGGCGATGTTGCCTACTTTCGACGCTTTGAACACTTTGCGCACCTGGGCCTGGCCCAGCACAATTTCTTTGAATTCCGGTTTGAGCATGCCGGTTACCGCGGCTTTTATATCATCGATAACCTCGTAGATAATCCGGTAAAGGCGCATGTCAACGCGATCCTGCTCCGCCAGTTTTCGGGCATTGCTGTCAGGACGGATATTAAAGCCGATGATAATCGCGTTGGAGGTGGAAGCCAGGGCTACGTCTGATTCGGAGATCGAACCGACGCCGGTATGGATAATTTTAATCTTCACATCTTCCAGACCCAGCTTAGACAACGCATCCTGGAGCGCTTCCACAGAACCCTGAACATCTCCTTTGATGATCAGGTTTAAATCCCTCACTTCGCCTTCCTGGATCTGTTTAAACAGATCGTCTAAAGTAATCTTTTGTGAGCGCTGGACAGCCTCTTTAATTTTTACAGAACGCTTCGTCGCCAGCTGTCTGGCTATTCGTTCATCGCTGACTGCCTGGAAAAGATCTCCGGCCATGGGTACATCGTTCAGCCCCAGCACTTCCACCGGGGTCGAAGGGCCGGCTTCGGCAATGCGCTCTCCCTTGTCGTTGATCATCGCCCTGATTTTGCCGGAAATATTACCGCAGATAAGCGGTTCCCCGATTCGAAGCGTGCCATCCTGTACTAAAACAGTGGCCACCGGACCCCGTCCCCGATCCAGTTTGGCTTCGATCACCGTACCCCGCGCGGCCTTCCCGGGGTTGGCCGTAAGTTCGCCCATCTCCGCGACTAGATTGATCATCTCCAAAAGTTCTTTTAAACCATCGCCTCTGATCGCGCTGACATGGACACATACTGTATCGCCACCCCATTCTTCGGGAATTAATCCTTTGTCCGCTAGCTGCTGTTTTACCCGATCAGGATTGGCGCCTGCTTTGTCAATCTTGTTTACAGCGGCAATAATTGGTACTCCCGCCGCTTTAACGTGGTTAATCGCTTCCACGGTTTGAGGCATCACACCATCGTCCGCAGCTACTACGAGGATGGCAATATCTGTGACCCGGGCGCCACGAGCGCGCATAGCAGTGAACGCTTCGTGTCCCGGCGTGTCCAGAAAGACAATCTTTTTATCTTTTATATCTACCTGATAAGCCCCGATATGCTGCGTGATTCCGCCTACTTCCCCGGCGGTAACATTGGCATTGCGGATGGCATCCAACAGTGATGTTTTGCCGTGATCAACGTGTCCGAGCACTGTGACCACAGGCGCACGAGTTACCCGGTGATCATCCATGTCTGCTTCCGGCGACAACAAGCCCTGCTCCAAGGAGTCTGTTTCATAAACCACATCCACCTGGTATTCAGCGGCTATTAGCTCAATATCGTCGTTGGCCAAACTCTGGTTGAGATTAGCCTCCATGCCGATTTCCAGCATTTTGGCCAATAACTGCGTCGGAGTTTGATCCAAATGGGCGGCCAACTCGCCCACAGTCACCTGACCTTCCACTTTTATTTGCGGCCGCTTTTTTTTAACGGTCGGACGTTTGAAGTCATTCCGTGGCCGGCGAAGTTTTTTGCCCGCTTCTACGCTTCTGTGCCGTGGTTTTTCCTTTTTATCCGGTTTTTTAACCGTTGCAGGAGGCGGAACAAGCTGTTTTTCAACCGTTTCTGCTTCTTTTTGAGGTTTGCCTTCTTCCGTATCAGATTTTCCGGTCAGGATAGCGATAACCTGCTGAGCCTGGTCATCTTCCAGCGTGCTCATATGATTCCGAACATCGATATGCATACCTTCCATTACTTCGATCAACTTCTTGCTGGTCGTGCCCAGCTCTTTAGCTAAGTCGTAGACTCTTACTTTTCCCATTTAAGACACCTCCATTAATAAGCCCTCCCCGCTTAATTCTACTGGCTAGATTTAAGCCTGGCTTCTTTCGGTTTCTTCCAGTTGCGCCATGATTTCATTAATCATACTCTCGGAAACGGAATGCTGCAGATTCTTTTCCAATAACTTCTTTTTTAGCGCTTTTTTAAAACAATCGCTCTGCAGGCAGATATACGCCCCGCGCCCGGCTTTCTTCCCGGTTAAGTCCATTACAACTTCACCCTGCGGCGTACGGACTATCCGTATCAGCTCTTTTTTCGGTCTTTTTTCCCGGCAGCCGATACATATGCGCAGGGGAATTTTACGTGGTTTTAAGCTCATCCGCTGCCTGCTCCCTCCCTGGAAGCTTCAGATCCTGGCGCAGAATATCCGGTCGCGTCTTATGTTTATCCATAGTTTGTTCCGCGAGGCCTGCGTCTTCGCTTAAATCCGGGGCCATCTCCGGATTTAAGCGAGGCTTGACCACCACCGGACCAAGGCCCAGTGCCGACAGCCGTTCCTGGGCAATCTGTGTCTCGCTGTTGATATCAATTTTCCATCCGGTAAGTTTAGCGCTCAGACGGGCGTTTTGCCCTTCTTTACCGATAGCCAGAGAGAGCTGATTATCCGGAACAATCACTGTTGCCCGTTTCTCTTCCTTCCGCAGCTCCACAGCCGCTACTTTAGCCGGACTCAACGCCGCAGCGATGTATTGCTCGGTATCTTCACTCCATTTAATTATATCGATCTTTTCGCTTTTCAGTTCATTGCTGATCGCCTGCACCCGCCCCCCGCGGGGCCCGACACAGGCCCCTACCGGATCAATATCTTTATTTTTAGACCATACCGCTATTTTCGAACGTTGGCCGGGTTCACGGGTGGCTGCTTTGATCTCCACGATACCCTCGTAAATTTCAGGCACTTCAACTTCAAACAGGCGCTTTAAAAAACCGCTGTGTGCCCGGGATACAATCACCTGGGGCCCCTTGCTGGTTTTTTTTACTTCCTTGATAAAGGCTTTTATCCGCTCTCCCTGGCGGTAGCGCTCCCGGGGAATTTGTTCCTCTGCAGGCAATATTGCTTCTACTTTTCCTAAATCTATAATAATATTGCGTTGTTCAAAACGCTGCACCAACCCGATCACAATATCCTCGACGCGATCGGCATAGCTATCGTAGATTATCTCACGCTCGGCTTCCCGGATCCTCTGGACCACAACTTGTTTGGCTGTCTGAGCGGCTATCCGGCCAAATTCTTTGGGCGTGACCTCCAGTTCCAATTCATCGCCGACCTTGCAACGTGGCTGGTAAATCCGGGCTTCATACAGCTCAACCTGTTGGTAGGAGTTTTCCACCTTGTCCGCCACGGTTAACATGGCGAATACTTTGATTTCTCCCGTATCCCGGTCAACCACAACCCGCACATTGGAGGAAGCCTGAAAATTCCTCTTGTAAGCCGAAACCAATGCAATTTCCAGGGCTTCAAAAAGAATATTTTTACTGATACCCTTTTCTTTTTCCAAAATATCCATGGCTGCAAATAGCTCTTTATTTACCGTTTTGATGAACATAACCTCCTTTCTTGAAAGGACAGATCAGCGCTTATAGTACAAGTGCGCCTTATTAATCTTATCCAGTGGGATTTCCACCCGTCCGCCTTCTTCCAGATTCAGGGCGACGCAGCTATCCTTGATCCCTTCCAGAGTGCCGTTAAATTTTTTCTTTCCGTCAAACAGCTGGTCTGTATATACTTTCACCGCTTCTCCCTGAAAACGCTCAAAATCTCTTTCCCGGGTAAGCGGACGCTCCACCCCCGGCGAGGAAACTTCTAAAACATAGCTTTGCGGGATCGGATCATAGGCGTCCAGTATATCTGATACAGTATGGCTGACCGCCTCGCAATCCTCCAGGGTTACACCTCCCGGTTTATCAATATATAGGCAAAGGTGCGCCCGCCGGCCGGAACGGTAATCCAGGCTCACCAATTCCAAGCCTTGCTTCTCCAAGTGTGGCTCTACAAGGCTGATTACTTTCTCCTGCACTATATCGTAATTCATCGTTCGCTCCTTCCGAATAAAAGCATCCTCTGTTAACAGGAAAGAGTGGGAAATCCCACCCTTCATCCAATAAAACAACCGCCTGAGTTATAATTTATCATATTTTCTCTTAAAAGGCAAGCAAACGGAGCTCCGCGCGATCATTTGGTCGGATTAACCCGGATTGCATATTTGGCAATTTCCCAATACATTTTCCCGCGGGCGAATATACCTTTACACAAGCCCAGCTTTTCCTCTTTCATCACATGGGACAGATCGGGCAGGGCAACTTGCCTGACTGGAATATTGTTATCTGCCACATAGCGATGCAGCGCTATTTCCGCTCCGAAGCGTGAGAACTCGAAATAAGGTATCTGCTCCAACAGTTCTCGTCTCAGCGCTCTTTGCCCTGACAGAAAGGGCGCCATTTTCTGCGCAATGTCGGTGGCCACCCTCCCGTTTTCGAAGATCCCGACTGTCATGGC
>JAGXSR010000107.1 GCA_018333405.1 Dethiobacter sp.
TTATAATCACGCATCAGCAGTTCAAAAAGACCGGTTCTCCGCAGCACCTCTGCATACAAGCCCTCAAAAGGTAAAAACATAATGGCAAAATCTGTTGTTGACGGCGGGTCAATATATTTATCCTTTATATCTCTGGCACATTTCTTAATGCTGTTTTCCAGTTGTTTAGAGACACTTTCTATTAAAATTGGATCTCCTTGTTCATATGCTTCCTGCAGCCTCAGATAGTCTTCAATCGGAAACTTTGAATCGATAGACAGCCATACTGGAAGCTCGCCTTTCCCGGGCATCTTCACGGCAAACTCGACCCGCTCCCCTGAACCGGGTTTAACAGCAACATTCTTATCATATTGCTCCGGGGCAAGCATCTCCCCCAGTATATTCTCAAGCTGAATTTCACCAATCATCCCGCGCGCTTTCACGTTCACCAACGCTTTCTTCAAATCCCCGACGCCGGAGGCCAGAGTCTGCATCTCTCCCAGCCCTTTGTGCACCTGCTCCAACCTTTCGCTGACCAGCTTAAATGAATCCCCAAGCCTTTTTTCCAAAGTGTCGTGTAGCTTTTCCTCGACCGTTGCCCGGATCTTGTCGAGCTTCTGCGTGTTATCATCTTGCAGGGCTTTGAGCCTGCCTTCAACCGTTTCGCGCATCTGGCCGAGCTTCTCTTCAGTCGCGCGGACCAGCTTTTCAATTTGCTCATTAAGTGAGTTGAATTTTTGCGTTTGCAGCTCATTGAATTCCTTAATGTTGCTACGGTAATTCTCTTCAAACGATTTAAGCGCTTTGCTCAGCTCTTCCCGGTTCTGAGAGGCATCCCGGTTAAACTGATATTGCAGGTTCGTTATTTTTTCTTCCATGGTTTTACGCATACCATCAAGTTTATTCTCATTGGCCGATGTTAAATTTTCCAGATACAGGTTCTGTAATTTTGACAGCTCAACCACTTGCTTTAAGAGTGAGTCGCCAACCTCTTTGAGCGCCCTGCTTAGCTCTTCCCTGTTTTGCTTTGCGCTGCATCCGATCTCTTCTCTGATGCGTGATATTTCATCGCGGATTATACGCTCAGTTAGATCGCTCTTACTTATTAAATCTTTTAGTTTTCCGGATAGCTCCGTATAACCGGAGGAGTCCTTTCTTAAAAAAAAGAGCATTATGGCTGCCAGTAAACATCCGGAACCAACGCCTAAAAGAGTCCACCATACAGCGTCCACATTTATGCCCCCTCATATATCTTTTAGTAAGCTTCGCGATCGGAAGCTTTGAAACCTTCCACTTATAGTCAATATTATGACCTGACTTTTACAGGTAAAAAAGTGAAAAGCGGCATCCGGCGCCTGGCGCGATATTTCGTGAACAGATGCCAAGAGCTGGGTTCTGGTTATTTTTAAAAAACGAAACATCGTAAATAAAAAATAAATCTTTATATCTGCACCGATAGCATCAGAAAAGTAAATATATTATGCTATAATAAAGCAGATTGCGAAAAAGGGGTGGCAAGGTGCGCGTCTGTTATAAAAAGCTTTGGAAGCTCTTAATCGACAGGGATATGAAAAAGAAGGATTTGCAGAAAGCGGCCGGCTTAAGCTCAACGACCGTTGCCAAGCTTTCAAATCATGAGAATGTGAGCATGGATGTGTTGATAAAAATATGCGCCGCGCTTAACGTCGACATTAGCGATATTATGGCGCTGGTGCCTGCTCAGACAGGAAATATAAAGCCTGACATCTCACAGTCATAAAGGATCATCCTATGGAAATATTTGATAACGTCACGAGAATCGTCAAAGATAATTTAACAGGCACAATCGAAAAGGGCAGCCGCCTGTCCATAGCAGGCGGCCGACAGGGAGATCCCCTACCATATCCTGTTTCTCCTTGTGTATGAGGAAAAAGTGCAGGCGTGGATCGCCCGTGATAAACAACGGCAAAAACTGCAAAAGGAAATCGCCGCGCTGGAAAACAAGGTGCGCCGCAAGAAGCAGTTCAACATACAGGTTGCGCAGAGCGGAGAACTGAAGCGGCTGAGGAGGGAATTGGAGGAAGTAAACCACCCCGGTGCTTCGCACCACCCCTCCAAGAGAGGGGAATGAGGAAATGGGGAGGAAATGACAAGTGGACAAAATGCGCTTCGAATCGCCGGATATAACCGCTACGAATGAGGATGGAGAATCAGCAGCGAGCGAAAAACAAGACGGAGCAGCCCTGAATGATTCCCCTCCTTTGGAGGGGTGCCCGTTAGGGCGGGGTGGTCGTAATTCCAAAAACTATTTCTCTTTACCCTATAATCCCGAACTGCTGAGCAAAGCAAGAAAGCTGCGACAATCCGGAAATCTCTCTGAAGTTCTGCTGTGGAATCAATTGAAAAACCGTCAGTTTAGGGGCTTTGATTTCGACAGACAGAAAGTTATAGGTAATTATATTGTATATTTCTTCTGTACAAACCGTAGCGTTGTTTTGGAAATTGACGGCAGCTCCCATGATAATAAAATTGAATATGATGCTGAGCGTGATGCTTTTCTGGTCGGGCTGGGTCTGACAGTCATGCATATTCACGCAAAGGATGTTTTAAACAAATTGGATAGTGTAATGGAGATGCTTGGGAGATGTGACGCGTTGAAGTAAAGGGGGACCACCCCGGCGCTTCGCGCCACCCCTCCACTGGAGGGGAATAAGAATAAGCAGTTCGATGCGCAAGTTGCCCTTAACGCTGTGCTGAAGCTCCCAAAAAAGGAATGGAGATTTCTTAAATGAACCCTAAAAATTCCCCATTTCAGCGGTGCCAGTACAATTCCCCTCCTTTGGAGGGGTGGTCGTAATTAAATTGTCAGTTTAGGGGCTTTGAGCTTATAACCGAATAGATGAGAACGGTGATGTATATAGGCCTGTATCAATGGCATGGCCAAACAAGAAAAAGGCACCTGATGATTATTTTATACCACTGATTCATCCAGTGACAAAAAAACCATGCCCGGTTCCCGAAAGAGGCTGGCGTAATCCTTCACCAACGATGAAAGCATTGTTGGACGCTGGGCTGATTTTATTTGGAAAAGACGAATCAACGTAACCAAATCGAAAGTATTTACTGAAAGAAAATATGTATGAGAACATACCATCATTACTGTATTATGGCGGCAACGATACAGATATTCTTGCAGAGTTAGGCATACCCTTTGATACGCCAAATGCGGTGAATATTGCGAAAGAGTACATTCAGTCATTTACTAAGCATGGAGACATCATCCTCGGCTTCTTCTCCGGCTCCGCCACCACCGCCCACGCGGTGATGCAGCTTAATGCCGAGGACGGCGGCAAGCGCAAATTCAT
>JAGXSR010000108.1 GCA_018333405.1 Dethiobacter sp.
CGGGGCTCGGCGGCGCTGCCCCGGGCCCCGAAGGTCGCCCCGGCGCCCCGGGCCAGGTCTAGTAGCCGAAAAGGTCTTTCCAAAGTGCCTTGGGGGGCGGTAGTCGCCTTTTTCCCCACCGGGGTCAAGGGTGAATGCTGACCGCCGGTCATCCCGTAGATAAAATTATTAATAATTACAGCATTTAGATCGATATTCCTTCTTGCCGTATGGATAAAGTGATTGCCGCCGATTGCGCTGCAGTCACCGTCGCCCATGATCACAAATATCTTAAGCTCCGGCCGGGCCATTTTTAGCCCGGTGGCAAAAGAGAGCGCCCGGCCATGAGTGGCATGTAATGTATTAAAATTCAGATAACCTGCGGCGCGGGAAGAGCAGCCAATTCCCGAAACTATGACTACTTCCCGCTGATCATATCCACACCGGCCAATGGCTCGCACCAAAGCCGCGGTGACAATGCCGTTTCCACAGCCCGGGCACCAGATATGAGGCAGCCGCTTAGTCCGTAAAAAACTGAAACTCAGATCTTCTACGGCAGCCACCTCCCCAACTGCTCCATGATTTGAAGCGGGGTGATCATTTCCCCGTCATAACGGTTCAGTGGCACTACTTCAGCCAGCCCTCCGGCACTGCGCTCTACCTCGCCCACCAGCTGTCCCATGTTCATCTCCGGCACCAGGATGATCTCCGCCTGTCGGGCCAAGGCCTCTACTTCTTTATCCGGGAAAGGCCAGATTGTCTGCAGGCAGAGTAAACCTACCGGCCAGCGGTTCTGCCAGTGCGCTTTTTTGATCGCAGCCCGCGCTGATCGCACAGTGCAGCCGTAGGTTACAATGCCGACCCGGGGCTCTTTATGTCCGATATAATTGGTAAAGGTAATTTCTTTGCGGTGCTGCTTCAGTTTTCCATGCAGGCGATCCAGAATGCGGGAAACCGCAGATGGGTCACCGGTGGGGAACCCATGCTCATCGTGAAACAGGCCGGTAACATGATAATAGTGACCGGAGCCGAAAGGAACCAATGGAGTCAGCCCCTTATCGTCATAAGGTTTCCAGTCGGCAGGCACATGATCACTGGTTTTCTCCACTAAAAGCTTGCCCACTTCCGGAATCAGCACCTTCTCCCGCATATGCCCCACCACCTCATCTAAGAGCATCACTACCGGCTGGCGCAACTTTTGGCTTAAATTCACAGCAGCAATCGTCAGATAAAAAGTTTCATAAACAGAGGCGGGGCTAAACACAATAATCGGGTGATCGCCGTGCGTGCCCCAGCGCGATTGCATCACGTCACCTTGGGCAGGAGCAGTGGGCACACCGGTGCTGGGCCCCATCCTCTGGACATTGACCACAACACAGGGAATTTCCGCCATAATGGCATAGCCTAAGTTTTCCTGTTTAAGTGAAAACCCGGGACCGCTGGTGGCGGTAAGCGCCCTTTTACCGCCCACGGAAGCGCCAATCACCGCGGCCATACTGGCAATTTCATCTTCCATCTGCATAAAAACCCCCCCTAAACGGGGAAGTTTCTCCGCCATGTATTCGGCTACCTCTGTAGAGGGGGTAATCGGGTAACCGGCGTAAAAACGGACACCGGCAGCGATAGCCCCCTCGGCACAGGCTTCGTTGCCTTGCATCAATACCGGCTTTACATCGGGCAATCCCGGGCACCTTCTTCCCGCGGCATCATGTTAACCTTGATCCGCACATCCATCTAGCGAAGCTTCGCCTCAAAACCACAACAGAAAAATGGCTGCACAAATCGCTTAGATTTGTTTTTGTTTGCCTAAAACTTGCCGGATGTGTAAATATCAGATCCCTTTCAGACATCTAGATTATAAAATGAAAGTCCGGGAAACACAAACCCAATCAGGATAGCCGAAGTTTCGCCTCAAACCGACAAGAGTAAGATTGTAACTAAAAAATAATGACCCTGTAATATTCCTGTAATCTTCGGCCTTTACAATGATCTTGAGTTGACCCCCTCTTTTAATATACATCATGGGCGCAGCATCTAAGCTGCGCCACTTTTTTTCACCCGGGACAGATTAGACCTCTTCCCGGCCTTTAGAGCAAGATCAGGATTCCTAAGAAGCCAGCCAGTAGACCAGCAGCACATTGAACAATAGCGCCGGTAACAGGTTGCCTACTTTCAAGGTTTTAATCTGCAATATATTCAAACCGATGGCCACAATCAGCAGACCACCCACGGCGGAGAACTCCACAATCACTGTTTCAGTTAAAAAAACAGAGGCCCAGCCGGCCAGTAAGGCGATTGCGCCCTGGTAGAACATAACCGGAAATGCCGAAAAGGCCACTCCGATGCCCATGGTAGAGGCAAATACTACCGCCGATATGCCATCCAACGCTGATTTGGCATAAAGAATTTGGTGCCTGCCCAGCAGACCGCTTTCCAGGGCGCCGGTAACAGACATGGCTCCTACGGCATAGATCAACGTGGCATTCATAAAAGCTCTGGCCAGCTGAGGCTGTTTTTTTCCCAATACTTTCTCCAGCCTCTCTCCTAAGCCCAGCAGCCTCTCTTCCAGACCAATCAGCTCTCCGGCTATACCACCCAGAACCAGGCTAAAGATCACAAGCAGCAGATGTTCGCTCCTCACGGCCATCTGCAACCCGATCAGCAGAACCGCCAAACCGATCCCTTGCATCGATACAACATGTATGCGCTCCGGCACCACACGGCCAAACAGTAATCCGATCAGCGCTCCGATTATTATGGCTGCTCCGTTTACAAAAGTGCCCTGCAACTGCTCCAGTAAAGGCAAATGATCCCGATCCCTTCTATGCTCTATTTATTTCTTCGCCGGCCAAAATCGCCGCCCCCAGGGCGCCGACAATTTGCGGCTCGGGCGGCAGATCTATCTTCACCTTCAGTTTTTCTTCCAGGGCGCGCAGCACTGCGCTGTTTTTGGCCACACCTCCCGTCATGACCACTTTTTCTTTCAGGCCGATACGGTATACCAACCCTGCGGTGCGCTCGGCGATAGCGTCATGGAGACCGCGGGCAATCTCTTCCCGGGGCAGCCCCTGGGCAATGAGGGAGACTACTTCCGACTCGGCAAAAACAGTGCACATGCTGCTGATCGGAACTGAACGCTGCGCGCTGCCGCTGAGATCGGCTAAACCTTCCAGTTTAACCTCCAGCGCCTGCGCCATCACTTCCAAAAAGCGCCCGGTTCCGGCGGCACATTTTTCATTCATGACAAAATCCAGCACGTGTCCCTGTTCACTTAAGCGGATCACTTTGCTGTCCTGACCGCCGATGTCGATCACTGTGCGCGCATCCGGGTTTAAAAAGTAAGCCCCGCGTCCGTGGCAGGTGATTTCAGTAACCTGTTTATGAGCAAATGGAATATTGAACCGGCCGTAACCGGTGGCAATGATAAACTTCAGCTCATCCAACTTCAGAGCAGTTTGCTCAAGTGCGGCCTGCATCACCCGTTCGGCGGCGACTTTACTGTTGGCGCCCGTGGGCATGATCAGATAAGAGATCATTTGCCGCCGATCCATAATCACTACTTCGGCAGACAGAGATCCGACATCGATTCCCGCTACAAGCAAGGTGCTCATTTGTTTCTTCCCAATAACTCCTTAATCGCTCTCCACAGCAGGTCGCGCCCTTTTCCGCTCACCGCGGAAAAAGTAAAGAGCGGATCGTTCGGGCTAAGTTCCATCTGTTTCCTGAGTTGCTCAAGCCTGATCAGCATCGCGCCCCGGGATAGTTTGTCTGCTTTGGTAGCCACGGTTACCGTTGGAACCTGGTGGAAGCGCAACCAGTGGGCCATAGTCAGGTCTTCGTTGCCGGGCTGATGGCGGCAGTCTACCAGATGTATACATCCGCGCAGAGTAGACCTGCCGGCTAAGTACTCTTCGATCAACAGCGCCCATTCGTCACGCGTGCTTTTGCAGACTTTTGCGTAGCCATAGCCGGGAAAGTCGACAAAATAAAAAGACTTGTCTATACAGTAGAAAAAAAGCCCCCTGGTTTTTCCCGGTGTCTGGCTGGTGCGGGCCAGATTTTTCTGATCCAGCAACCGGTTGATTAATGACGATTTTCCAACGTTGGAGCGACCAAGAAAAGCTATTTCCGCCAGACCGTCCCGTGGAAAATCTTTCGGATTAAAAGCAGCGGCGGTCAGCTCGGCTTCTCTTGCACGCATATTTTGCACCACCCGTCTGATTTTAGCATGAGCACAGCGTCAAGTCCCTTATATTTCTTCCAGGTCCTGTATTAATGCCGCACCGTGATCTCATCTTTGGATCCACCCGTACTTTCCTGCTTGAGCAGCTCCGCGGGCACCGGATCTCCTGTCCCGTCTGTTTTTCCATCCCGGGCCAGCGCCAGCTCCAGCACTTCATCCATGTGTTCGACCAGCTTGACCTCAACCTTGCGCCGGACGTTTTCCGGAATATCCGCCAGATCCCGGCGATTCTCTGCCGGCATGATCATAAGGCGAATTCCGGCTCGGTGCGCGGCCAGCATTTTCTCTTTAATTCCACCCACCGGCAGCACCCGGCCACGCAAGGTGATCTCTCCGGTGAGGGTAACATCCCGGCGTACCGGCGTTTTGGTTAAAGCCGAGGCCAGGGCGGTAGCCATGGTTATACCGGCGGAAGGACCGTCTTTGGGGATCGCCCCCTCCGGCACATGTATATGGATATCATAGCGCTCGTGAAAATCTTCGTCCAAGCCTAAGCTGGCGGCGCGGGAGCGGACATAACTTAAAGCAGCCTGAGCCGATTCCTGCATCACCTCGCCCAGTTTACCGGTCAGGGTAACCTTGCCTTTTCCTTTAAGCAGCGTAACTTCAACGGTCAGCAGATCGCCGCCCGCCTCTGTCCAAGCCAAGCCGGCGGCAACCCCCACCTGATCTTCCTTTTCCGCAGCCCCGTAGCGGTAGAGGGGCACACCCAGGTACTTTTGCAAGGCCTGATTGGAAAGGCGAATCCGGGTCCGGCGATCTTTTACCACTTCCCGGGCGGCCTTACGGCAGATCCCGGCCAGATTGCGCTCCAGACTGCGCACACCCGCTTCACGGGTATACTCGCGGACAATGCGGCGGATACTGCCTTCAGATACTGCCAGGTTATCCACCGTGAGTCCGTGCTCCCGGATCTGCTTGGGCATCAGATGGCGCCGCGCGATTTCCACCTTTTCTTCTTCCGTATAACCCGGCAAATGGATAATCTCCATCCGGTCCAGCAGCGGCTGGGGGATACGAAAAGAGTTGTTGGCGGTGGTGATAAACATAACCTGGGACAGGTCGAAAGGCACTTCGATATAATGATCGCTGAAGGTGCTGTTTTGCTCAGGATCGAGCACCTCCAGCAGAGCGGAAGAGGGGTCACCGCGGAAATCAGTGGACATCTTGTCTATTTCGTCCATCAGAAAGACCGGGTTTTTCGACTTGGCCTGGCGCATCCCCTGAATAATCCGCCCGGGTAAAGCGCCCACATAGGTGCGGCGGTGGCCGCGGACCTCAGCTTCATCGCGCACACCGCCCAGCGAGATGCGTACAAAATTTCGTTCCAAGGCACGAGCCACGGATCGGGCCAGGGAGGTTTTACCTACGCCGGGCGGACCGATCAGGCAGAGGATCGGGCCTTTCAGCTTATCCGCCAGTTGCCGGACCGCCAGGTATTCGATAATCCGCTCTTTTACTTTCTTCAGCCCGTAGTGATCTTCGTCCAGGATCTGCTCGGCTAAATCCAGATCGAGACGGTCAATCGTGGATACAGCCCAAGGCAGTTCCAGAATCCAGTCCAGATAAGTACGAATAACAGTCCCCTCAGCAGCGGCCGGAGGCATCTTTTCCAGCCGCTCCACCTCTTTGAGCGCCTTTTCTCCTACCTCAGCGGGAAGATTTGCTTTGCCGATTTTCTCACGGTACTCTTCAGCCTCAGCCATGCGCTCGTCTTTTTCACCCAACTCTTTCTGAATCGCCTTCATCTGCTCCCGCAGATAATATTCCTTCTGAGTTGTTTCCATCTGTTTGCGGACACGCAGATTAATCTTTCGCTCAATTTCTAAAATCTCCATTTCACGGTTGAGGAGATCACTTAACTTTTCCAAGCGGGCCTTCGGTGTAACCGCCTCCAGAATAGCCTGTTTCTGGTTGATTTTCAGAGTAAGATGGGAGGCGATAATATCAGCCAGCCGGCCCGGTTCTTCGATTTCACTGACCGTGATCAGGGTTTCCGGCTGAATCCGGCGGCTGACCTTGATATACTGTTCAAACTGGTAGAGCAGGCTGCGCATCAGGGCATCCACTTCCGGAGAACGGGTTTCATCGTCGTGCAGTAATATCGCTTCCACCTTAAAACAAAGTTTTTTGTCGATAAACTTGCCGATACGGGCCCGCTGCAGGCCTTCTACCAGGACACGGATAGTGCCGCCGGGCAGCTTGATCAGCTGTTTAATTTCTGCTACCGTGCCCACGGTGTAGAGATCTTCTTCCGCGGGTTCGTCGACCCGGGCATCCTTCTGAGCCATCAGAAGAATGCGGTTATCGCCGACCATGGCTTGCTCCAGGGCGGTTACAGATTGTTCCCGGCCTACATCCAGGTGCAGAACCATGTTCGGAAAAACAAGCACCCCTCGCAACGGAAGCAGGGTCAGCTTTTCTCTCTGCTTCATGGATCTAAATATCACCTCCCGTAAGGATATAAAAGCAAAATAAAGCGAGAAGCTTTATAACTTAAAGTAATTCGCTTCCCACCCATAGTTTCCCTTCTTGGACAAGGATTGCTGCGACCGGCTAATTCACCAGGATCGCTTCTTTAAATACCTCTTCCAAGCTGTTAACCGGCATAATCCTGGCCGGGAAATTATACTTAAAACCCTGTTGCCAATTCTGTTGAGGGATAATAATTTTTTTAATCCCCGCTTCTACGGCCGCCTCGATCTTGGCCTGCACTCCGCCGATCGGGCGGATTAAGCCCCGCACCGAAAGCTCTCCGGTCATAGCCGTCAAAGGATCGACAGGATAGCCGGTCAGTGAAGAGTAAATAGCCACGGCCATACTGACACCTGCAGACGGCCCGTCTACGGGTGTGCCGCCGGGAAAGTTTAAGTGAATGTCGTAATCACGCAGACTTAAGCCCATGTACCGGCTGAGTACGGTAATTACATTTTCCGCTGCTCCTTTAGCCGTCCCTTTGCGCCGCAAAGTATGGCCCATGCCGCCCATCTCTTCTTCCTCCACAATTCCGGTAATGGTCACCTTACCCTGTCCCAGGTTCACCTTGTCGGCGGTAGCCTCCACCTCGATAAGCGTACCCATATTCGGACCGTAAACAGCCAGTCCGTTGACATACCCAATCTGCGGTTTGTCGGGGGGCTTGCGCTCCGGACGGGGTGACAGCTGGCCGCTGTTAACCACCCATTCAATATCTTCTTCCGAAAGGTTAAAACGGCTTTCTCCCTGGGCTATACCCGCCGCCATCTGAATAATATTCACTGCTTCCCGGCCGTTTTTGGCAAAACGGCTGATTACAGCCAGCGCTTCCCTGGTAATTTCACAGTTAATCCGCCGGGCGGCGTTGGTGGCGATAAGATCAATCTCCGCAGGGCGCAAGCCCCGAAAAAAAATCTCCAGACAGCGCGAGCGGATCGCCGGCGGCAGCTCGTGAGGCATCCGGGTTGTAGCGCCGATCAGCCGGAAATCGGCAGGCAACCCTTTTTGAAAGATCTCATGAATGTGACGGGGTATGTTGGTATCTTCGCTGTTGTAATATGAACTCTCCAGGAATACCTTTCTATCTTCCAGCACTTTCAGCAATTTGTTGATCTGGATCGGATGCAGCTCTCCGACTTCATCGATAAACAGGATCCCTCCGTGAGCCTTGGTTACAGCGCCTGGCTTGGGCTGGGGTATGCCGGCCATGCCTAAAGGACCAGCCCCCTGGTATATAGGGTCATGGACTGTCCCGATGAGGGGATCGGCAATTCCGCGCTCATCAAAGCGGGCAGTGGTTGCGTCCAACTCTGTAAATTTCGCCTCTTTACCGAAGGGACTCAGAGGATTTTTTTTTGCTTCTCCCAGAACCAGCCGGGCTGCTGCGGTTTTGCCGATACCGGGCGGACCATATAAGATGACATGCTGTGGATTCGGCCCGCACAGGGCCGCGCGCAGCGCCTTTAACCCGCTGCCTTGGCCGATGATCTCATCAAAAGCGGCGGGCCGTGTCTTTTCAGAAAGCGGTTCCGATAAAGAGATCGCGC
>JAGXSR010000109.1 GCA_018333405.1 Dethiobacter sp.
GCCTTTGGCGTATAAATAGCCGAACATGAGCAGGCGCTGCCTAGAAAACAGACGGTAAAATACTGGCCGACTATAAAAGCCCACTTTAGCTCAGCCGTAGGGGCGATAGTTTTAAAAACCTTGCAGATCAGCCAGTTCAACAATATAATCTGCAGCGCCAGATAATGGTAAAAGAGCGCTGTTTTCTTGGCATTCAGGCAAACATAACACAGAAAAAACACGGAAAAAATGATCGAAATAACATGCCACGCTTCCAGGATATAAATATCATACAACCATTCAAGGTCGAAGCGCATGGCCGACAACATCACCCTCAGATCAAGTCATTTTTAAGGGCATAGAGAACCACCTGGGTGCGATCTTTCACGCCCATCATCTCCATCATCCTGGAGATCCTGTTTTTAATTGTTCCTTCGGCATAGTTCATGATCTCCGCAATCTCCCGGTTGTTTTTTCCATCGCTGATGAGCTTGATAATGGCGATCTCTTCGTCTTTAAACTGGGTTGCACTCATAGCACGGCCTTTTTTAACCGGGGAGGTTAACTCTTCCCGCAGCAGCTTGCTTAATGGCTCCTGGAACACACTAAAGCCGCAGCAAACACACTTCACGGCCGCTACAAGCTTCTCCGGCTTAATATCTTTTAAG
This sequence comes from Dethiobacter sp., assembly GCA_018333405.1. Lineage (GTDB taxonomy): Bacteria > Bacillota > Dethiobacteria > DTU022 > DTU022 > JAGXSR01. The sequence continues at coordinate 648 of JAGXSR010000109.1, forward strand.
ATATATCCGTCCGCGCCCTTGCTCACGGCAGTTAAAACATTTGCTCTTTCACCAAACGTGGTAAGGATGATCACCCTGGTAGCCGGGCAGGTTTCTTTAATCATACCGGTAGCGCTAAGGCCATCGCATTCCCCCATCTTGATATCCATCAACACCACGTCAGGCGACAACTTTCTGCTCAGCTCCACCGCTTCGCTCCCCTCAGCGGCAAGGCCTACTACCTGGATTTCGCCGCCCTGTTGCAGCATTAACTGCAAGCTTTCGGCAAACAAGGCATGGTCGTCAGCAATCAGCACCCGGATCATCCGCCGCCCTCCCTTCGAATGTCGATGTTAAATACAACGTGGAAACTGATTCCCGGATGGTATGGATGCCGGTTCTCGCATATTGGATGGACTCCTCTATCTTTTCTTTAATCACAGCCGGCCTGGCACCTTCTTTTTCCGCGATCAATATTACGGCAACCAGGTTATCCACTATTTTGGATATATTGCTGCCCACCGTTTCGCGCATCTGCCGTAAAATCTTCTCCCGTTCCGTTTCTTTGGCCAACCGCGTAATCACAAGCATATGCTTCTTCAGCTTTTCCAGCGCCAAGGTCAACTCATAATTCTTGGCATCAAGACCGGCAATCAGTGTCTTGTATGCCGAAATGTCCCGGAATGAATAGAGCACACCCACCGGGTTGTTTTGTTTTTTACCTTTATAGAGCGGTTGCGCGAGATAAGAAAAGGTTTGTATATTTTCAAATGCGCCGCCGTGATTAAGCTTGCCGTATGTAAATTCTCCCGCAGAAACTGTATCCCGGAAGTCAAAAGCCGTCGTCAGCGATTGCTTTTTGCTTAGATCATCAATGCTGATACCTTCTTGTAAACGGAACAATTCGTTTAAAGGAGTGTGGTTAAAATATTCAACGTTTTTGTTCCAGTCAGTCATGATGATCGATTCATTGAGGCTGTCCAGCACGTTCACTCTGGCGGTCAGGAGAGAATGATAGCGGCTTATAAATGATCCCGCCAAGAGAAAAACAATTTGGGCCGGAGCTAAAGCGGCTGGGGTCAGGTCATAGGGGAAAAATAAGGGGTTTACCCATTCAAACAGGTCAACCGTTAAAAGCATCAGTAAAGCCGCCGCGGCAGCAGCGATCAACCGCACCCCGGCGCCGCCATTTTGCCTGGCTTGCCTGGCTTGCCGAAACATCAGGCGCAGGGCTGCTGCTGCGCACAGGTAATTGTAAGCGGAAACATAAAAAAAGGCAGGGCTGAATCGTACATAAAAAACGTGATAAAAGGTAAAGAACAATTGGTGAAGGTGATTGGTCAAAACGAGCAGTATGCCTGCCGCGGGTATTAAAAACAACGCGACCAAGTGCGGAGGGCTCATAAATTTTCGGCAGGTTAAAATGTAAACGTAGATATAAAACGCAGGCCCTAACATCAATAGGGCAATACACTGCGCGCTGACATGAAAAGCAAGCTCTTTCGGGGGGGCTGCCACGGCCAAGAACTGCGATGTTTGCAGAATCAAAACCACTCCGTGCAAAGCGAGCAGCGAACCTCTGCGCATCCGGGGCAAATTGGCGCAAAAGGTATGCGCCGCCGTCACCGCGGTAAGGATAATCGCCGCCAGCAAAACGGCCATCAGACCAAACTTCTCATAGTTGTACACCAGCGCATGGTCAAATAGCATCTGTATACCCCCGCGCCGGTTAATTCTTCATAATATTTTGAAACTCCTTCCTTTGAACTAAATACCATGATTGCCGGCTAAAAAAGCCGCCGGGCTGCTTTAAAGGCAACCGGGCGACCTCCCGGAAAACACCCGCTTATTCTCTCTCCATCGGCAGGGCCCGATCTGAAAGCTTACTCTTCCTCTGCTTGCTGATGATCACGGTATCGGATTTGTTTTGCCGCTGTTTTTTTACTGATTCGGCGTCAGGTTGATGATCAGCGCGGTAGAGTAGCCATCCGCTTCCATTTCGCTGCTTTCCATAACCACAACCTGATAGGCGTAATTGCCTTTGTTCCCCACTATGGAGAACTCGTTGCCTTCATCCATGCTCATAATGATCTCAGTATCTTTAAGAAAATCTTTGTAAAAAGCGCCCACCTCCTGAACCGGCTCTTTACAGAAAGCGGATACCATAAAAGAGTTTTCGGAGCCAAGCGTCGACACAACTGTGACGAAAGCGTTTTCAAAGACCGGCATCAGATCTTTAGGATAACCGGCGGGCAGCTCAACGCTTTTTTGGGCATCACTTGAATAATCAACGGTTAGATCACCTTGTTCAATTGTGCCTTCCTCGGGGATGGGGGTTGCCGCACCCATACATCCGGACAAGCTAATAAAGGCAAGCGATACTATCAGGGCGACTGACACCACAGAAATATATTTTTTCAATTCAGAACCCCCCCTTCATGATTTATTTACCATATTAATTCTAATGCGGCGAGGGGTATCCATGCAAGTAACAACCGTAATCATCTGCGGTGACTGCCGGCTAAACTTTACAGTGACTTCCGGAGGTTATTTATACTTTAGAAGCCAGGCGGCAAACATTGGTTCTGTAAACACATATTTGCCTCTGCCTTCTTTCTCAATAAACCCCTGCTTCACAAGCCAGTCCAAGATTCTCTTCACCTCGTTGGGATGCAGTCTGAGGTACGGTTTATTCTCCTCCGCCAGGCAAAACAATATCTCACGCGCTCTCTTTTTTGCGCCGGCTTCCACCCACATTTCACTGAATAGCGGGGTCAGCATCTCCATGGTCCTCTGATAAGCGACATCTACCACCCCCCTGGTTACAGTGCTTTTGGCAACATCCAGCAACACGTAGTAAACTTCTGAGCATAACAACATGACATCCTGGGGATGCCCGCCTGTCAGATCAACCATACGCTCCAGTAAAGTCTCTTCGGTCTGAATATCCCTTGAGGCAAACTTAGCGGCAATATAGCTGACCCAAGCTTGTTTAGGAACAGGCGGAATAGCAAAAATTTGCGCAAAACGATAAAGCGCGTGTTTTCGGCTGCCAAACAACTCGCGCATAATACTGGCCTGCGAACCAAGGAAAAAATACGCGGAGCGCTGTTGAGACTGGAAGTATGCCCGCATCAGTTTATAAATATCCGGACCGGCGATGGAAGATGCCTCTTGAAATTCATCAAAAAGAATTACTATTTTCTTTCCGTCACGCAAGGCAAGTTTTTCCGGCAACTCCAGTGCATGCTTCAAAATCTCATCTTCGTCCTCCGTCAAATAGGGCAGGCCAAACTCAACCCTAAAATCTTCCAGTGCCACCGATAGCTTGACCGAAGTCGCTAACTTTTTGGCGCCTTCAGTAAACTGGGCCAAAAGAGCGCGCGCCCCGGTACGATTAGCAAAGCAGCCTTTCACCATCGCCTCTGCGAGATCTTTTTTGCCCCCGACCCGGAACAGATCCACGACCACAATGTAAAAGCCCATGCTCTTCAGCCGCTGCAGAACTTCAAGAGCAAGAGACGTCTTTCCAATCCGCCGCGGACCGGCCAGCATAACGCTTTGCCCTTCTGCAAGCCGCATAACCAGACTTACAATAAATTCATCCCTGTCTACAATATCCTCGCTGGACACCGGCTTCCCTACCGGAAAAAGTTTCGGAGTCATCTTCCCCACCACCGTATCACACTTTACGTGATATTATATCACAAATAATAACCCAATTCCTCGGCCTGACTTATATCACAAATAATTACCCAATTCCTCGGCCTGACTTATATCACAAATAATAACCCAATTCCTCGGCCTGACTTTCAGTTTAAAAATGGTAGGGGCGACCGGGCGGGTCGCCCCTATGTTTCAGTCACCTATTCGTCGGGTAATTGGTGTAACGGGGTCCAGACAGCAGAACCGTCCCCGCTGTCTTCCTCAACATCATCTTACATGATACATTTCAAATTGTCAAAATTGGTCAGGCCTTGAAAAAAGCGTTCATGATACCGGCGACCTCCTGAGGCTTTTCTTCCTGAAGAAAATGGGACGCCTCGATTTGTTCAACCCGGATGGAATCAAAACAGTCTTCCAGATGAGCTATGTTAGCCGGGATAATCACCGGGTCCTGATTGCCGTAGATATAGAGGGCGGGCATGGTGAAACGTTTGCCGAACAACGTCTTCCAGTGCGCGGCATCAAGCGGCATGGCGCGATAATAAGAGGCGGCGGCAGCCGGAGTATTCTCAATGCTGTAACAACGCACATACTCATCCAGGGCCGCTTTGGGAATGAGACCGTCCCTGCCTTGTTGGCCAAAGAAATAGCTGACCCAGACATTTTCGTTGCCCTTGATCATTGTTTCCGGCAGAATCGGCTGCATCTGAAAATACTGGTACCAGTAAGGAAAATATTTTTTGGCGATCATGGCTTTGGTTACTTCTTCCGCGCCTCTGAGATTGGTCAGAACGGGAATATTCATGATCACCAATTTCTTGACCCGGTTGGGGATAAGAAAAGCGATCTCCTGGGCCACGATACCGCCCCAATCATGACCGACCAGAAAAAAATCTTCAACACCCGCCAGGTCAAGGACGCTTATGACATCCCTGGCCAGCTCCGCTTTCTGATAGGCCTTGACATCCAGCGTTCTTTCGCTGTCGCCCAGGCCCCGCAAATCCGGGGCAATAACGCGCCACTGCGCATCCAGAAAAGCGGTTACCCCTTCCCAGCAGTATGAGCTCTCCGGCCAGCCGTGCAGCATGACGACAGGATAGCCGCTGTGGTTTTCCCGGTCGCGAATCGTAAATGTTCCCCTGGAAGTAGTGATTTTTTTGCTCTCCAAGGCTGTCCATTACCTCCTTTCGATGCGTCAACCCCGATTCCCTGATTCTCTGGTCGCCGCCCCGATGAAGTCGCGGAACAAGGGATGCGGCCG
>JAGXSR010000110.1 GCA_018333405.1 Dethiobacter sp.
TTTATCACCGGGCGAAAGCCGGGCCATGGTAGCCGGGTTAGCAGATTCCAAGGCCAGGATTGCTCCCGTTCCCACCAGCAGCAAGACCGTGGTGATAATCAACACCATACGCGTATGCAAAGTGACCCGGCAGCCTCTCCGCCCACATTTTGCCAGATCAAAGATCACCGTGAAACCCAGCCCGCCCACAATGAACAGGCCCATAATAGTGCCGTTCACCAGGTAGTCGGTGGGGTTGCCGGTCAGGCTGGCAAAGTTGCCGAACAGGTCAAAGCCGGCATTGCCGAAAGCCGATACGGAGTGAAACAGCGAAAAAAACAGCCCCTCCGTCCAACCCAGCGCTGGAACAAAACGGACGGCGAGCAGAGCCGCTCCGGTGATCACAAACAGCAGGGCCATGCGCACTATCGCAATCACCAAAGGCAGCAGGCCGCTGATGCTCTCCTGATTTAAGGCTTCCCTGACCACCAGGCGATCGCGCAGCGATATGCGCCTGCCTAAAAAAATAAAAGCCAAGGTAGCCACGGTCATAAAACCTAAAGATCCGATGAATATCAGCAGCATAATCACCGCTTGTCCGAAAGGGGTAAAAAATGTTCCTGTATCCACTACTACCAGCCCGGTCACACAGACCGCAGAGGTGGCGGTAAAAAGTGCGTCTAAATAGCTAATCTCCCCGGCCTTTGTTGCCGCCGGCAGGCTGAGCAGCAATGAGCCGGCCAGGATCACTGCTGCAAATCCGCCGATCAGATAGCGGGCCGGGTTATACGGCTTTTTACGGGCCTGCATTTAACTATCCCCTCCAAAGCCTGGTCAGTTTAAATCCCCTTTAAAAAAGGGGTTCTCAACTAGATTTGCTTTTTGGCCGGCTAAATGTTTTCCTTGGCTACCTGCACCAGCCGTTCAAAGCCGGCTTTATCATTGACGGCCATATCGGCCAACATTTTTCGGTTGATCTCCACATCCGCTTTTTTTAAGCCGTTGATGAAACGGCTATAGCTTAAGCCTTCCGAACGGGCCGCCGCGTTGATCCGGGCAATCCAGAGCTTGCGGAAATCGCCCTTACGCCGGCGGCGGTCACGATAAGCATATTGCAGGGATTTCATCACCTGCTGCTTTGCTGTTTTAAACAGCTTGCTTTTGGAGCCAAAATAACCTTTAGCCAGCTTTAATATTTTTTTTCGCCTGTTGCGGGCAATAGCGCCTCTTTTTACGCGAGACATCGCCAAGCCCCCCTTTCTTGAGTAGCTTACCTGATAGGTTAATTAGATTAGGGCAACATCCGTTGAACCCGCTTAAAGTCAGATGCGCTGACCATGGAAGACTTGCGCAGCCTTCTTTTGCGTGCGGGGCTCTTCTTTTGCAGGAGGTGGCTGCCAAACGCTTGAAAACGTTTAATTTTACCCCCGCCGGTTTTCTTAAACCGCTTTGCCGCTCCCCGATGGGTCTTCATTTTAGGCATAGCTTAAGGCCTCCTTTACGATGATTTTGGGGATAGGATCATGATCATGTTGCGCCCTTCGAGCTTGGGTACGCGCTCCACCACGCCGAGATCAGCAATCTCTTCGGACATCTTTTTCAGCAAACGATGCGCATTTTCCGGGTGGGTAATCTCCCGCCCCCTGAACATGACCGTTACCTTCACTTTGTCGCCGTCTTCCAAAAAGCGGCGGCAGTTTTTCAGCTTTACCGCAAAGTCGTTTTTTTCAATATTGGGGCGCAGCTTAACTTCTTTGACCAAAACCATCTTCTGGTTTTTGCGCGCTTCGCGCTCCTTCTTGTTCTGCTCATACTTGTACTTTCCGTAATCCATCAAGCGACAAACCGGCGGGCGCGCGTTAGGAGCAACATTAACCAAGTCCAGTTTTTTTTGGGCTGCGATATCCAGCGCCTCGTCGGTTTTCATAACCCCCAGCTGAGTTCCGTCCGCATCAATGAGGAGCACTTCCCGGGCATGTATTTGCTCATTTACGAACAAATTTTTAGTAATCTTCTTTCACCTCCCAAATTGGCGTCACCAGTGTTTATAAAAAATAAAGAGCAGGCGCAAACCACCCGCTCATGACGCTCACTTAAAACGACCTGGCGACCCTGGTAACAGTATCTGCACGCCCCAGGGTGAGAAGCGGTGGCTTCTGCTTGGTTTTTACCTAATCTTTTCACCCTGAACTATATCAAAATAGTGTCCGCCGGTCAAATATTTTTTTCACGCACTAAATCTTCCAGATATTTTAAAAGACAGTCCGCTTAAGAAGGTTTACTGATTTCGGCGGCGAATGATTATGGTCGATCCCTTTTGCCGGCGGGTGAATTGGATTAACTTAAAAGAATTTTTTATATTGTAAGCATCGGACATCCTTATAGCTGTGATCTCTTTGGGTAGGTGAAGTTTTTGTATATTATTGTAGTTGGGGGCGGCGGGGTAGGCTTTGAAGTAGCTCGTAATCTGTCGGAGAAAAACCAGGATGTTGTAGTTATAGAAAAAAATCCGGAAAAAGCGACCCGCCTCAGCGAAACCCTGGATGTGATGGTCATCGAAGACAATGGGGCTAACGCCGCAGTCCTGGAGCGGGCAGATATCAAAAACGCCGATATGCTTATCGCCGTCACCGAAGTGGATGAGATAAACATTATTGCTTGCATGCTGGCTAAACAATATGCTGTTCCGATCACAATCGCCCGGATACGTAATACTGATTATGCCCAGAGTTCAAAGATTCTGTCACAGGAGAACTTGGGTATCGATATTGTGATTAATCCCGAGCGGGCTGTTGCATTTGAAATATCACGGATGCTACACTTTCCCAATGCCTGTGAAATCGATTATTTCAATCAGGGCAAAGTTATGATGTTAGCCCTTTATGTAGATAAGGATGCGGATATCACCGGACAGCCGCTTAATAAATTGTCTCTGCCTAATGGCTGTATAATCGTCGGCATCAGTAATGATAAAGACAAATTTATTATTCCCGGGGGCCATGATGCCATAAATCCCGGAGATAAGGTCTATTTTTTAGGCAGCACTCGTGTATTAAAAGATATAAGCTGGCTACTGCTCCACGAGCAAACCAGGGTGCGGCAAGTGGCTATTCTGGGTGGCGGGATGATCGGTTTGCAGCTGGCCCGCATCTTAGAGGAGAGTAAGCGTAACTTTAGCGTCAAATTGGTAGAAAAATGCGAAGAGCGTTGCCGGCAGCTCAGCCGCGATCTTTCCCGTACTCTGGTTCTTCAGGGCGACGCCTCTGAGCTGCGGTTTTTTCAGGAAGAAGAAATGGAGTGGGCTGATGCGGTGATTGCCGTTACCGGTGACGACCGGACCAACATCATCGCCGGGTTGCTGGCCAAGCAGTTCAATGTGAAAAAAATAATCTGTGAAATTATAAATCAACAGTATCTGCCTGTCTATAACCGTCTGGGTATTGGCAGTGTGATTAACCCGCGCCTGGTCGCGGCAGCGCAGATTATGCGTTATACACGCAGTAAAGACGTGGTCAACTTGGCTATCCTGCAGAATGAAAAGGCGGAGGTGGTTGAGTTGGTGCTGCCGGACAGCTCCAGGTTCGCAAATAAAATGATCTCCAAGATCAATTTTCCCCGGGGTATGCTTATCGGAACCATCGTTCGTAAAGAAGAGGTAATAATTCCTCACGGTAATACAAAGCTACTGTCTGGAGACCGCTTGGTTATCTTTGCCCTGCCTGAAGTAAGCAGCATGCTGGATCGATATTTTACCTCAGGGCGAGAAAAGGAAAACGGGGTATTTGGCAAACTGATTTTATCAGAAAAAGAACGGTCTTCTTAAAGCAACATAACGCCTGTTAAACAGGAGAAGTTTATTTGCGAAATCTTCGAGTTTTCCACCTGTTGGGAACTACAATTTTATTCTTATCCACGGCGATGGTGCCGGCCGGGCTATTGGCCGTAGTCGACCGCGGGTCGGATCTTCCCGCCTTCATCAGGGCCATATTGGTTACCGCCGCCATTGGCGCCGCCTTGTACTG
>JAGXSR010000111.1 GCA_018333405.1 Dethiobacter sp.
AGTAGATATCATCGATCAACAAAACTCTGGCCGGAATAAAGCGCCGGCTGGATACGGAAAAAGCGCCGGCCATATTGGCTCTTCTTTGCGGGCGGGATAATCCGGTTTGGGCAGGCGTAGCCCTGGCTTTTTTCAGTAGCGGCACCATAGGTAAGCCCATCTCCCGGGCGACATATCGGGCAAGCAATTTGCTTTGGTTGTACCCCCGGTCCCTCTCGCGCAAGCGGTGCAGCGGCAGCGGAACCACCAGATCCAAAGGCCATCGGGCTTCCTTGACTAAAAGCTGCCCCAGCCATCCGCCCAGCGGACGGGATAGCCGGCGACCACCCTCATATTTTAGCTGGTGCAGCAGCTTCCGCCATTCTCCCTGATACCAGGAGACGGCATATAAGCCATTCAGGAGAGGTTCGGGTTTACAGCTGCATTTTTCGGCGGATATACGCTGTTCGCAACAGGGGCAAAGCAGGCCGGCCGGTGAGAACCGGCATTGGCAACGTGAACAAAGTGGCATTCCCTCTCCGGAGGTCAGCAGAGCTCGGCAAAGCAAGCAGCGTGGCGGGTAAACTATTTTCCATAAAATATCTGTCCAGGCAATACTCAACAGCCTGATCCCTCCAAAGTATAGCCGGTCAGGATCCGGCGAAGCAAACATCCTGTAAGCGGCCATCTAAATAACTAAAACGATTCTCCGCCTTGTTGTTATGAACAGCGATGGCCAGGGCTTTTTTCGTCCCTACCAGGACAGCCATTTTACGGGCCCGGGTGATCCCGGTATATAGAAGGTTGCGCTGCAGAAGCAGATAGTGCTGGGTGATGACCGGCATGATCACTACCGGGTACTCGCTGCCCTGGCTTTTATGTACTGAAACCGCGTAGGAGAGCACCAATTCATCCAGTTCACTGAAATCATATTGGACCAGGCGATCAGTGGATGATTCCCGGAAAGTAACCACCAACTCGCCTGCCTCCAGATCCAACTCTGCAACCATGCCGATATCCCCGTTGTAGACCTCTTTCTGATAATTGTTACGCACCTGCATCACCTTATCGCCCAAGCGAAAGACCGTCCCTTTTACGTTGATTTCAGGCTTATGCCTCCCCTTGGGATTGATTGCTTTCTGCAAAAGCACATTTAATCGCTCCACACCCGCTTCTGTGCGCCGCATCGGAGTGATCACCTGTATATCACGAAGCGGATCGTAAGGGCCATATCCGGGAATCCTTTCCAAACACAATTCAACAACCAGAGCAGCTACCCGCTCCGGTTCTTCTTCCGCAATAAAAAAGAAGTCTTTATCTTTTTTATTTAATAAAGGCATTTCGCCCTGGTTGATCCGGTGAGCATTGACAATGATCATACTTTCCCGGGCCTGGCGGAAGATATGCAGCAGGCGGACAAAAGGAACTGTGCCTGAGTTAATCAGATCTTTGAGGACATTTCCCGCCCCTACTGCCGGAAGCTGGTCCACGTCTCCGACTATAATCAGCCGACAGCCTTCGGGGATCGCCTTGACCAGGTTGAACATCAAAAGCAGATCCACCATGGAGGCTTCGTCGATAATAATCACCCGGGCCTCCACCGGGTTATCTTCATGCCGCTGAAACTTAAACCCCTCGCTTTCTGTAAACGAATATTCCAGAAGCCGGTGTATAGTAAAGGCCTCCTCACCGGTAGCCTCAGTAACCCGCTTGGCGGCACGACCGGTAGGCGCCGCCAGCAGCACTTTCTGCTTAAGAGAATGAAACAGGGACAACAGAGCTTTAATCGTCGTAGTCTTACCTGTTCCTGGTCCCCCGGTAATCACCAGAACCCCGGCTGTGAGCGACTGCTCAAGCACCTGAATCTGCTCCGCAACCAGGCGGGTAGCGCTGCGTCCGGCAGCGCGATCAAGCGCCTCTTTGGCCTCCCGCTCAGTCCACTGCTGTGATGCCGATACCATCTGTTTTAAGCGCCGGGCTACCCCTAACTCAGCATAATAAAACGGCGCGTAGTAGACGACAACGCCTGCGGGGCATTGGTCCAGATAGATCCGTTTCTCGTGCTCCAAGGCTTGCAGCTGCAGATCCAACTGGCATAAATGCGATTGCGCCGGCGATAATCCGAGCAACTCCTGAACTTTTTCAAACAGCTGCTCCCGGGGCAGGAACACGTGTCCCTGGTTTGAGGCCTGGTTTAAAGCAAAGACAATCGCTGCTTTAACCCGCTCCGGGGAATCTTCCGGAAGTCCCATCCGGCAGGCAATCTGATCCGCTGTTTTAAAACCGATGCCGAAGACTTCATCGGCCAGCCGGTAAGGATTTTCTTTAACCCGATCGATGGTCTGGGCGCCGAATTGTCTGTACAGGCGCATGGAGTTCCCCACACCTATACCATAACTTTGCAGAAAGACCATCACATTCTGTAACTGTTTATAGTTCCGGAAGCTGTTTATGATCTGTTTGGACTTTTTGCTGCCAATACCTTCCACTTCCTGCAGGCGGTGTGGCTCTTTTTCCAGGATCTCCAGAGTGCTCAAACCCAGATGTCTGACTATACGTTTGGCCATGACCGGCCCGACTCCTTTGATTAAACCAGAGGAGAGATAGCGTGTCAGACCATCCACCGTGGCCGGTATCAGGCGCTCCCAATTCTCCACGACCAGCTGCTGACCAAATCGTGGGTGCAGCTGCCATTGCCCGGTGATGGAAAGGCTTTCACCTTCGGTGAGTTGAGGAAAATTTCCGACAAATGTGATCTGTCCACCGGCACGGCAGCGTAAAATACCGACCAGATAACAACTTTCGCTGTTGTAATATCTGATTTTTTCCAGAATACCATCTGCCTGTTCCAAAGCTTTTGCCTCCTGAGGCAATCAGACTTTTTGATAGCTCAACTGTAATCACAGTGCTTCCTTAAGCAAATCTGCTTTGTCAACACGCTCCCAGGTCAGATCCAACTCTGAGCGTCCAAAATGGCCGTAGGCGGCAACCTGCTGATAAATAGGGCGGCAAAGATCAAGGCTTTCAATAATCGCCTGCGGACGCAAGTCAAAATGTTTACGGACCAATTCCTCGATCCGAACCGACGGAATAACTTCAGTGCCGAAAGTTTCCACCAGCAAAGAAACCGGATGAGCCACGCCGATAGCGTAGGCTACCTGAAGCTGACATTTTCGGGCCAACCCGGCAGCGACAATGTTTTTAGCCACATGGCGGGCGGCGTAGGCTGCGGAACGGTCAACCTTGGTCGGATCCTTTCCTGAAAAAGCGCCTCCGCCGTGAGGCGCAGAACCGCCATATGTATCCACGATAATTTTTCGTCCGGTCAGACCGGCATCTCCCTGCGGGCCGCCTACGACAAAGCGACCGGTCGGGTTTACCAGATAGCGGGTATCCGCGGCCACCAGTTCAGGAGGGATAATTTCACGCACCACATTTTTAATTATATCCGCCTCAATCTGCTCCAAGGTCACTTCCTCGCTGTGCTGAGCGGAAATTACCACTGTTTGCACCTGGACAGGACGGCCATCGCGGTATGCTACAGTTACCTGGGATTTACCGTCAGGGCGAAGGTAAGGCAACAGGCCCTGCTTACGCACCTGAGCCAGCCGGCGCACCAGTTTGTGGGCTAAAGATATGGGCAGAGGCATCAGCTCCGGGGTTTCATCACAGGCAAAACCGACCATCATCCCCTGATCCCCGGCGCCGATCAGATCAAAACGGTCCACAGAGCAGCCGGCTTTTTTTTCTAATGCTTCATTTACGCCTTGGGCGATATCCGGCGACTGTTCATCAATAGAGGTTAAGACTGCACAGGTATCACCATCAAAACCGTACTTAGCCCGGGTATAGCCTATCTCCTTTATCTTCTCCCGGACAATTTTCGGCATATCGACATAACATTGTGTGCTAATCTCGCCACACACCAAGACCAAACCGGTAGTAACCATGGTTTCCGCAGCAACCCGAGCCAGGGGGTCCTGAGCAATGATATTGTCCAGGATGGCATCAGATATTTGATCGGCCAGTTTATCGGGATGTCCTTCGGTTACAGATTCTGAAGTAAAATAATAGGTGCTGGAATGCATATTTTCGCCTCCTGTTGTTAGAAAAAAATTAAACCTCTGCGTAAGAGGTTTTTTTAAGACCTCTCATCTCTCCGGAGTTTACTTCACCGGCGGCAATTAGCACCATAGCCGTCAGGCTGGTTGCCGGGATTCATCGGGGCCACCCCTCCTCCGCTCTCGATAAGAGAAAAACTATTCAATTTCTGCTTTAAAATACACCAATTCACGCTCATTGTCAATCGGTGATTTTACTCTCCTTCTCCGTCACAGCAAACCAGATCTCACCCGCAGCCGCCAGTTTACCGTCCACCCGGGCCTCGCCGGCTCCCTTGCCGAATCCGCCACGAACCTTAGTCAGCACCACAGACAGATCCAGGCGATCACCGGGACGGACAACCTGTTTAAACCGAAAATTGTCAATCCCTGCGAACAAAGCCAGCTTGTTTCGGTGCTGCTCCTGGCTGAGCACAGCCATAGCCCCAACCTGAGCCAGAGCTTCTATGATCAGCACTCCCGGCATAACCGGCTCCCCGGGGAAATGACCCTGGAAAAACGGCTCGTTGAGGGAAATGTTTTTGTAACCGGCCGCACGTTCACCGGGCACCAATGCGGTGATCCGATCAATGAGCAAAAACGGATAACGGTGGGGCAAAACAGACATGATCTCTTTAGCGCTTAATTCATCCACCTGGCCATCACCATCCATTGTCTCAGATTAGCTGCAGTTGAATACGCGATGCATAATGCGGATTACTTCTGTATCGTCAACCTGGCTGAAGTCACCATAGAATTGCCCGACCGCAGAAAATATGGCGGGCGATTCCAGGCAATACAGTTGGTCTACCTCCAATCGCAGGACGGCGAGCGTCTCAGGCGGACCGACCGGTACCGCCAGGACCAGCTCCGCCGGTTTATGCCTGCGCACACTTCTCAATGCCGCCTTGATCGTAAACCCGGTGGCTACACCATCGTCCACCACCAGAACAATTCTGTCGTTAAGTATAGGCGGTTTATTTTCTCCACGGTATAGAGTTAAGCGGCGCTGAATTTCGAGCCGCCCGCTTTCCGCAGCTCGCTCGATGTACTCCGGAGATATGCCCTGTTGCCTGATCAAAATATCGTTCAATAACAAAAACCCGTCGGCGGTTACCGCGCCGATAGCCAGCTCCGGTTGGTAAGGAGAGCTTATTTTCCGGGAAATAATCAGGTCGAGCCGGCCACCGAGATAATCCCATACCGGTTCGGCAACGATCACCCCGCCCCGGGGAACCGACAGGATCAGCGGTTCTTTATCCCTGTAGCGTGACAGTTTCTCCGCCAACAACTCCCCCGCCTGACGGCGATTTTTAAATATCATCCGAGTTCAGTCTCCACTCGAGCAAAGTTATTCTTTCAGGTAAATAATACTATATTTCCCCCCGGACAAGCAAATGAAAAATCCTTAAAAGCTCAAAAAGTCGTAAACCGTTCCGACAGCTGACGTCAGGGGCGAA
>JAGXSR010000112.1 GCA_018333405.1 Dethiobacter sp.
TGATCGGTTCCGGACAGCAGAACCGTCCCCGCTGTCTTCCCGCTGTCTTCCGACATGGTTCTGATTTTTATTTGATTGCCATCGGTTTTTAAAATCACTGCGCCGTGAAGATCGGTGCGGTAAACGGGGACTTCCGCTTTTTTTAGGTCGGAGAGAAGGTCGGGGTGAGGGTGGCCATAGCTGTTTACCCCTACCGGGATTACGGCGGCACAGGGGTTGACTGCGCGAAGCAGGTCAGGCAGGTTAGGCAGTTTACCGCCGTGGTGGGGAACCTGCAGAATATCAGCCTGCAGACTTCCTTTCCGCCGGCGAAGCAGATTCTGCACCGCTTCCTGTTCGATATCGCCGGTAAAAAGGATATGAATTTGGCCGAAGTGTAAACGAATCACCTGGGAGTTGTTATTGATCATGCTTCCTGATGTGCGCAACAGTGTATGAGGGGGATGCAGGATCTCCAGTTTCAACCGCGGATCGGCTGCGGTTGACCAGAGCCGGCCGTCATAACCCAGGTCAACCGGGATCAACAGCTCTTCAGCCCTGGCCAGGAGCTTGAGGTAATAGGAAGAATTTACCTCAAGAGGCGGGACGAGCAAGCGGGAAACAGGGATAGCTCCCAACAGAGGCAAAAGTCCGCCAAAGTGGTCTTCGGAGGGGTTGCTGATAATGACTAGATCAAGGCGGCGGATATTCTGGTAGCGTAAGAAAGGAAGCAGTATCCGCTCCCCCACTTCGCCCGGGTAGCCCCGGAAAGAAGGTGTGCCTCCGCCATCGATCAGGATATTTGCGCCGCAGGGCGCCTGCACTAAAACTGCCGCCCCCTGCCCCACATCGATGAAGGTCACCATAAGCTCCGGAACAGAGGGGAAAATTATGCCGCTCCAGACTAAGATGAGTGCGAGCAAGAGCGCGGCGGCCGGCAGAAGCGCCGGACGGAGCGACAGATTTGGCATCAACTGTTTCAGGAGCAATGTCAGAGCGGAGAGATAACCGCGCCAGGCATTTGCCTGACCGGCGGTTAAAATCGCAGGGGGATGATCTGCCGGCGACATCCGGCTGCTTTTTAACCGGTAATAGAGAAACAGGAAGGCTGCCGCCAACCCATAAATCAGGGCCAGATCGAATAGCGAAGGCGGGTAGACCGGCAGATAGATCCCGGGGAAGCGGGCCAGGCTGGTGAGAAAGAGCGTCCACTCCAGCAGGGGCCGGCAAGCCCAGAGCAGCGGCGCGGCCAGGGGCGGCGACACCGTATAAAGCACTGCTCCGCCTAATCCAAACCCGACCAGAGGGGCCATTAAAGGTATCAGCAGCAGGTTAAAAAATAAGGCGGCCAGAGGCAGATGAGCGAAATGATAGCAGCCCAGCGGCAGCACACCCAGCTGGGCAGCCAGGGTTACGGCAGTCAGAGAGCGCAAGTAAGCGGGAAGACGCATCCGGACAAGTATAGCCAGCAAGGGCGGCGTAAGGTAGATAATGGCCAGGGTAGCGGCATAAGAAAGCTGAAAGCTTAAGGTGAATAAAAAAAGCGGATTCACGGCCAGGGTGATGAGCGCGGCTGCGGCTAGAGCGGTGGGGGTATCCCGCTCCCGGTCCAGCAGGAGGGCGCCTAAGGCCAGGGAGAGCATCAGCGCTGCCCGCACCGCGGATGGGCGCAATCCGGTCAGGTAAGCATAAGCAAAGATCAGGACTATGGCCACAGCCAGGGGCAGCCCGCCTTTCAGTCCCAACCGCCGCCAGATACTTAAAATCAGGGCGGCTACCAACCCTACGTGCAGTCCGGAAACAGCCATCAGGTGCCCGGCGCCGCTGCGGGTAAAGTTATCCTGTATCTCGCGGGGCAGATGCAAGCGCCGGCCAAATAAAATGGCGCTGAGCAGCTCCGCGGACGGAGAGGGCAGGTTAGCCGTAATTCCTTCAACCATGCGGGCGCGCAAGCGCATGACCGGAGCGGCAAACGGGCCGGGCCGGCCGGGACCGAGCGAACTGACCTGGTGCGCGCCGGGGTAGGCCAGGGCATCAATACCCCGGCTGCGCAGGTGGAAGCGGTAATCAAAGCCGCCGGGGTTGCGCCGTTCTCTCGGCTCAATGATATAGGCGCGCAGGCGCAGCCGCTCGCCAAACCAGTAATGTTCTTCCCGCGCCCCGTAGATCTTCACCAGGAGCGCGCCGGTTTGCGCTATGCGCTGATCCTTGGTCTCCACTGTTTCGACCCGCAGTCGGTAGGCGCTGTGCTCGCTTAAGTGCAGCGGCTCCTCCACAATCGTCCCTTCGACGGTAACAAATGAGCCGGCGTAGTCCAGGATACCGCCGGGGGCGGGCGCCGCTGTGAATATAAAAGCGGCGGCGCCGGAGACAGCTACCACCGTCAGCAAAACCGCCAAAAACCAGGGGATACGCCGGAAAAGCGCCAACCCGAAGGGAAAAGCCGCCAAAATTCCGCCCGCTGCTCCCGCCCAAAACAGATTAGCCAGCCCAAGCCGCCCCAGGGCAATTCCGGCGATATAAGCCGCGGTAATACCAACTAGAGGTCTGATCATGCCCGTTAACTCCCGAAATTTAGCCGCACTTCGAGATCATTCTACCCGGAAAATACCCGGCAGTCCCCTCTCCACCCTCTGAGGGGGGAGAGGGTCAGGGTGAGGGGGGCTATTTTCCTCCTGCCTAGCGCCGGCTGCCGCAGATGGGGACAGAGCGGCTACTCCAAAAATGTAACGTTGCTGCTGAAGCCAAGAGATCAGCCGCAGCCCGATTGCAGGTTAAATATGGTAATGAATCTCTTCATCACCTGACTTCCGCAGTTTAGCTTCTTCTTCAGCCAGCTCAGCCAGGGTGTGGGCACGAAGCTCTTCGATGATCCGATCCTTTAGTCTGCTCCAGACCAGGCTTACGGCACATATGCTGGATCTGTCACAAGCCTGAGGGTTGTCCACACAAGCCACCGGGCTGATCGCTCCTTCCATGATCGTTACGATATCATAGACTGTAACCTCGGACGGGGGTTTGGCGAGGCTGTAGCCGCCCCGGTTGCCCTTTTGGGAATAGATTAAGCCTTTGGCGCGCAGCGGGTGCGCAATCTGCTCCAGGTATTTTTCAGACAGCGTCTGGCGCCGGGCTATTTCTTTTAAGCTGAGCGGGCCCTGCCTGTAATTAAGGGCCAGCTCGATCATCACCCGGACAGCATAGCGCGACTTGGTAGAAATTTGCAACAGTCTCTCTCCTTCGCCGGCGCCCGCTCTTGGCTGCACTTTTTTTAAGATCTGCGCCTGAATTAATTCAACTTTATATATTATTTTACCAGGATTTAAAAAATATGAACAAGATACAGTTAATAACTGCGGCGACGACGGCGCTTCCGGCGCGGAGAAAAGATCAGAATGGACAAAAGCGGCAAAGCGATCGCTGCCAGCAGCCACAGGTAATTTGATGGCAAACGCCTGAATAATGACCAGCGGGCGCCGGGGCTGAGATCAGCCCGCGCCTGCTCAAGCTCTCCGAATACGGCGAGCACGCTGAACTGATTAACCTGGGCCCAAACATGCCGGTTATCCTGATCCACATTCGAGGCTAAAAGCTCCCAGCTTCCCTGTTCAGCATTAAAGCGGTAAATGCGCAAAGTCTCCTGCTTTAAACCTTCCGGCAGCAGAGCAGGATCAAATTGAACTTCGATTAAGGCAGAGACTCCGGCCAGCGCTTCGTCCACTTCAATCTCCAGGTAAATTCCCGTGCAGACAGCGTTTTCAGGCAGACTCAGCGCGCTCTCTTTAAAGCGCCTGAGCGATACCATCCCGCTCGTTTCTTGTCGCCCGGTAAATTGCATCCGCAATCCGGCAAAGGGCAGATAACCTTCGGCCAGATAACTGCCCGGCGATTCCGCATTCTCCGCGATATGGACAAGGATATCGGAATATTCCAGGCCGGCCGAAGCGCCGCCGGGCATAAGCGCTTCCACCCGGACAAAATAGAGGCCGGAATCCGTAACGTAAGCGCTCAAATTTTCCGAGAATATCTCCGCGGGATCCCCGGCTTCTCTGGTTATCGCGGCTAGGCTGCTTTTGCCCCGGAACAAAGACAAGACATATTCTTCAACATTTTCTCCACGGCCGGCCCAGGCTATAGTAAATCCGGCGCGTCCGTTTTCCGGGCCGGTCCGCCAGACCGGCTTGCCCGCCGCCCGGATAGCCTGTTTCTCCTGGTCGGACAGCTCAGCTTCTTCGCCCTGTCCGTTGTTGCCGCCATTGCCGGGCGGATCTGCCGGCGCCGGCTGGCGGATAACAGCCGGCGATAGTACGGAAACCGGGCTGTGTAAGTATACAGTGCCGTCGCCCCGGGCCTGTACTGTCGCCGTATAACTGCCGGCGCCCAGCTGATCGAGCAGGCTTTTAAAATTATACGAGAGCTGGTTGGCGGGCACAGTATGTCTGTTAATCATCGCTGTGCCCCGGTAGAGGATGATTTCATAGTTGATCGCCTCGGCCACGGCGCTCCAGTGCAAACGCTCCCCGCTCCACGAAGGCGCGGCCGGTCTGGTCAGAGTAATCGCCTTGATATTGGCCGCGGAGGGTGAAGAAGCCTGGCCGTCAGAGTGCGCTGAAGAGGGGTCGGCCTTGGCCTGGACGGTAACCGTATAGCGGCCCGGACCGCGCTGGGCGATGGCTGCCGCCAGATCAAGCGCAGTGGAAGTTTCGGGGCTGCTCAGTGTTTGCACGCGGTCACCATTTTTTAATAGTCTCACCTCGTACGAAGCGGCGCCGGAAACGGAGCTCCAGCGGATCAGATCTCCATCCCAAGTGGGTCTGCCTACCCGGGGAAGCGGTGTTTTCGGTACCGTGGGTGTTTTCGGTACCGTGACGTTGATGGAGTCGGAGTGGCTGGTGCTGGGAATAACCTCTGGTGATCCAGTATCTGAATCTGCTCCAGTATCACGAACCACAAGACCGCTTAACGACAAATCTGTGAAGCCCCCACTTTTCAGCTCGAAGGGGATGGTGAGTAAAACGCCGTCGCCGGAAAATGGAGTAGTTTGAGCAATAGCAATTTTTAGCTGACCAGGTGCGATGATGTTTGACCCGGAAAGCCCCCTAACAATCGGACCCCACGTGATCTTTTTGGTATCTGGATCAACCCGCGCACTGTCAAATATCAGTACAAACTCCACCCCCGCCGCGCCGGAGACGTTGGAGAT
>JAGXSR010000113.1 GCA_018333405.1 Dethiobacter sp.
TTGATATTCCTGATCATGGTTATGCTATACGTTTCTTATCTGATTTCCTTAAAGATATATCTGCGCCGAGAATTTTAATCGCATAAAAACGCATGTGTGCGGAGTGGAACAAAAACCTTTTCTCATCCGTCTAACCTTGCGACACTAAGTTAACAGGAGGAGAGACCGGATGATGAACAAAGTAGTCGCAGGTGTAGTCAGTTTAATTTTTTTACTGTTCTTGGCTGCGCCGGGCATGGCAATGCTCAGGGTGCTGGAACCTGAGTTAAGCGGGGAATTGCAGGCGATTGCCAGAGAGCACCTTGCCGTCACGCAGAAGGCAGACATTGAGGCGATAATTGTTGAAAGTGCCTGGCTGTGCGAGTTTTGGAACATCAAAGTTGATGTGTACATGGTCGAAGCTGTTGTCAACAAGGGGCTTGCCAGCGAGCGGAAAGTCGAGGTTCCGGTCAGAGTGGACCAAAAATTGGTTTTAAGCCCCGCAGAACTCAGTGCTCTTGAGGAGGAGGACCGGAAGCTTGCTCCGGCGGAGCCGCAGATGAGGATTCTTACCGCCGAACAACAACCGGAAGTAATTGCCGCTCCCGCTCAGGACGCATCACTGCCTGCCGCCGATTATACCGGTTATTATCTGACCGCTGCAGCGATGCTGGCAATCCTTGGATTTGGCAGCTTGGCCATGCGTCGCAAAGCATAAAAAGGCAAAACTATATTTCTGTAAGAGCGCCCCACGCACTCCGGCCGGGGAACCCAAACCGAAGCTGAAGGTTGATTTTTCCCAACTGCTGCCCCTTGAGGCTCAGCTAAGGCGGCCAACTGGAGGTTTGTCGGCGCCACCCAGGGCCAGGGAAGAAGCGGCAGTAACAAGGCCAAGCTCACTATCAAGTCCGTCTATCTCTATCCCCTGACCAGAGACTTCACCTCCGAGTGGCTACTTTCGTAGTTACTCATCCTGGTTGGCGGATGGTGAGGTCTCTCTTCTTTGTGATGCAGGGACTCTCCTGCAAAACATCCTACAGTAAGTTTACTCTAACATGGGTCAATCATATGGCTGGATTCATGTGGGGGATATTTGCGAGAATTCCTTCAAGTGCCGGACATAATCCCTCCGCCCATTCAACAGATTTATCAACTTTTCATCAGCCGTCCAGAATTCGCAGCTTTCCCCTGTTCTTTCCCCTACAACCTCGCTGACAGCTAAAAACGCCGCATCGTATAGTGTGGCCATGTTAAAATAGCGACTTATTTTATAGGTACTGTCCATTACTAAGTTATCCGACAGGTACTCAATCCCGGGAAATTTCCTAAATTCAAGCCATAGTTCGTCTGCTTGCCGGACAGACAGATCGTTGCTCCGGCGTTTTTTTCTAAGCACAGTTCCAACCTCGGCCCAGGCAAACGACGGCAAAACGATTAGCTGCCTGTGCTGAATTATCCGTTGCATTAATGCAGTCGCCTTTTCGCTATCCTCTTCTTCTGCCAGCACTTTGACTAATACCGACGTATCCAGGCAAATATAGTTACTCACGGCGGCCGAGTCCCTCGCGCAGTTCACGGATTAAAGGGGTTGAATCACTATGAACGCCGGTTTTTCTGGCAACCTTAGCCCTCAATTGCATTATCCTGTCCAGGCTTTCATTCCTGCTTCTGGTTAGAGCATCGGATTCCGTTTCTTTATTTCTTTGCATATTTTCAAAGGACTCTGCATCAACCAGGTATGCTACCGGCTTGGAGCGCTGGAGAATCACGGCCGGTTTTTTTGTTTTTACGACATCCGAAAGAACCTCGCGGATGTTCCTTCTTATTTCTGTCACGTTTATCATATTCATTACAATCACTCCTAGCTGTGTCTTTAAGGTAATCATACTGCAATATAGTATAAATCGCAATCTAATTTAGAAGAAGTGATAGGCCATGCAAGGCGCATGCGTCCATAGCGGATCTGCCCCCAACCCAGGTACACGCCGCCAGGCGCTGAAAGATCTGGCCTGACCCAGTATTTTAAACCTGCTTGCGTTTTAAATTTCTTGAAAATTTTCCCCGGAGCGGATCATTTCCGGCAAGGTTACGAACAGGAATTGGCGGAAATTATAGCTTCCTTTTTTACTCAACACCTGGGGTGGGAACAATAGAGTATAGTCTTTCGGGCATCAGATTCTCTGTAAAAGAATTGTTCCAGCTACGCTGAGAAGAGCTAAAATCATAAAAATAGATTGATGTGCCCATACCGGGGAGACCTTGGTAACGTTTTCGGCATCATGCATTAATAGGAGCCATCCAGCGATTCCGTCAACCAGAGTTTTAAACCAGAATGAAAGCCAAAACAAGAGATAATTATTCTTAAGCCCTTTATGTGCTTTTTTGTTTCCACCTGCTTAAACCTCCTTATTTGATCTCCATGGCCTGCCAGACGGCGGCCATGCGGCAGAGCGACCGCCAGGTAACTGTTATCGCCAGCGTGACGGTAAGCAGAGCGGCAAAAGTTATCAGCACAGATTGTGGCAAGTTGTGCATAAAGGACAAAAGACTGATATAGGAGCAACAGATAGTAAAACCAGGGCGCCGCGGTCAGAAGACCCATCGCTGCCAGCGGAGTCAGACCGAAGACGGCTACTTCGAAGAGACCGAAGGGGGATAGAAAGGTTAAGAAAATCAACCGCTGCGCCAGGATGATTTTGGCGTTAACGGGCGTAGCCATCAAAAAGGGCAGGTCGGGCGTGAGGAGAAGGCGTTCCCGGCTTAGCATGGCAGCGGAAAAAAAGAAAAGCATAAACAGCCAGACCATCAGCAGCGTCACCAGCGGTGATAAGGCATTTACCGTCAAACCGCCCTGGACCTCCTCGGCGATGGGGCTGAACCAGCGCAGCACAGCTCTGCCGCTGAACACTGCCACCAGGGCGACCGGCGCGGCCACAGCCAAAGTAAGCGCTATCTGTTTGCGTGTACGCCAATAGCCGTTACGCCACAGAAGCAGCTCCTTTTGGAACAGCAGGTACAGTTGCTCCATCTCAGCGCTCTCCTTCCGCGCGGATTAGCTCCTGCAGCACCTTTTGCGTTTCCGGGTCATCTCCGCCGGTCAGAGCAAGGAAGATCTCTTCCAGGGACCCGCCGCGGATCTGCTTGCGCAGCTGCTCCATGCTTCCCAGAGCCTGCAGCTTGCCCCCGGCGATAATGGCGATGCGGTCGCAGAGATTTTCGGCGATCTCCATAACGTGAGTGGACAAAAAGACAGAGCGGCCCTGCGCTTTGAGTGACTGGAAAATGTCTTTTACCAACCGCGCGCTTCTGGGGTCAAGGTTAGCTGTCGGCTCGTCGACCAGCAGCAAAGAGGGTTGGTGCAATAAGGCAGCTACCAGAGCGGTCTTCTGGCGCATGCCCCGGGAGTAGCCCTGGATCAGCTGTTTACACTCGGCTTCCATCTCAAAGAGGCGAAAGTAGCTGATCACTTTATCCGACAGCCCTTCCGTCGCCACGCCGTAGAGCCTGGCGGCAAAAACAGCCATCTCGTG
>JAGXSR010000114.1 GCA_018333405.1 Dethiobacter sp.
TTTTTTGTAAGCAGAGGAGAATTCAGCCAAAAAAAGATAGGCCAACTCGGGTATATCTTTTTTCCGCTCCCGCAATGACGGCAGTTTAATGTTCACCACATTCAGGCGGTAATAGAGATCTTCGCGAAAGCGGCCTTCCTCAACCAACTTGGCCAGATCGCGGTTGGTAGCGGCAATGATCCGCACATCTACCCGGCTGGGCCGGGTTCCACCGACCGGGTAATATACCTGCTCCTGCAGCACCCTTAAAAGCTTAACCTGCAAGGCGGGATTCAACTCGGATATTTCATCCAGGAAGAGAGTGCCGCCGTGAGCCAGGGCGAATTTGCCCGGCTTGCCTTTTTTTTCAGCGCCGGTAAAAGCTCCTCCTTCATATCCGAACAGCTCGCTTTCAAATAAATGGTAGGGAATGGCCCCACAGTTGATGGCAATAAACGGTTTGTCCCGGCGCAGCCCCGCGCGGTGCAGAGCCCGGGCCAGGACCTCTTTGCCTGTTCCGCTGGCGCCGCTGATCAGAACAACGGCATCCGTCGCCGCTACTTTTCTGGCCACCACCAGCACCTCTCTGAAGTTATCACTGCGGCCGTAAACTTCGGCAAAGGGGTCGCTTTCCTGACCCAACTTGACCATTTCTTCCTCCAGAAAATCGGCACGTTTGATCGCTTTGACCAGATCGCGGTTCAATGTCACCATATTGGTGATATCTCTTTCCACGGAGACGCTGCCTATAACCCGTCCGTTTAAAAGCACGGGGTAAGAGTTTATCAGGACATGAGTGCCCGGCCACGGCTGATGGTACGATCCAAGCACCGGGGTCTTGCTTTGGAGAACCTTGGTTAAAACCAGCTTGTCAAAAAAAAGAGTGATATCCTTGCCGATGATCTCTTGTTCTTTAATGCCGTACAGGATCTCCGCCTGCCTGTTCCAGATTACTACTACTCCCTGCTTGTCCACCATACATATAGCGTCATTAGAGCTCTGAAGAAGACTGTGCATTCTGGCCGCGGCCGCCTGCATGCCTGCTTGCAGGAACAAAAGAAAACCCGACCAGTCGATGATCCCTTTAAAACCGCTTCTGCTTTCCGGATTATCGTAAACGGCAACCCTTTCCGCGCCTGTGCCGAAGAGCGAAAACAGGCTGCTTAAGCTCCTCTCACCGGAAATAGACGGGCAGCCCAAATCCTCGCCGCTTAAAACCAAACATTCGCCCGGCAAATCTTTAACCGGCAAGTTAAAAAACAATAGTTCCTGCATTTTCTCCTCCTTGCTGATGTTGCCGAAACTTGTCGAAACTTGCTCCTTGCGGTGATCGCCATATTTATTTTGTAGCAGCTGCTTCCACGTAACTTGAGCGCGGAAGTACGTTCTCTATATCGGAATCAGTCCTGTTGCCCCGGACCAGCCGCACCTGTGCGGCGCTATTGACGAAAAGGTCTCAAACGAAGATCCATATTGAGCGTGCTGCTTATGGTTTAGCCTTTGTGGATCGCTCCGGGCAAAGCCCGTTTATGACCACCATTCGACTCTTTAGCCATAATTTATATAGAGGTTTTCTCGGATAATTTGAATGGATTTTCAATACGCAAGTCCCCGATAGCTTTACCATCCTGCATGTCTTCACTATATAGCTTTTTACAGTATGACGCAGCAGCAGATGCTATAATTAAACTATCCCAATAAGAAAAGGAATGCTTTTCACGTAGCTCAGAAGCATTTAGGATAATATCAACTGAAAAATCAATTACTATTGATGTGTCTTCCATTGTTGATATAATGCTTCTTATGGTTTCTTCTGAAAATCCTTTCTTTTTGAGGTTGAAAGCTACTTCATTCAGCACCTGAAAAGAAATCACGATTGCATTATTTTTATTACATGCAACAAGCAGGTTCTTTACAGCTTGTAATTTATTTGTATCATCTCCAACAAAAAGATAAAGCCAGAGATTACTGTCTATGAAAACGTGATTCATCACCGTATATTTCCTCTCTGTTAAATCTAAAATCAGGAGCAGACATTCTATATTCCTCAGATAACTGAATAAGCTTATCCATGGTTTGCTTTTTCAATTTAGCTCTAACTAAATCAATGATTTCATCAAAAATATAGGTATCTTCTTTTTTATCCACTTTTATAATAAGCGTATTGCCTTTAACTTCTATCATAACTTTTCAACTCCTTTTTTAAAATTATAGCACAAATTGCCCAAGAATAAACACCCTCGAACTGACCCTGACTTTTACAGTTTAAACCGAATTTCCCGGGCCTTTTTGAATAAATCCTCGTCACTGCCGGGTTTAAAGGGTTTTAGCCTATTACGCCAGGTTCGGGCATCAGCTCACCTCTGACAAATCTTCCGTAATCGCATTTACTGATATCGATCGATGTTTCGCTATCTACGATCAACTCAGCAAGTAATTTCCCGGCGATATGCCCCAATTGAAAACCGTGGCCGCTGTATCCGCACGACATATAGTAGCCAGGCAGCTCCGGAACACCGCCTAATATCTGCTGCGCGTCAGGGGTCATCTCATACCAGCCTGCCCATTGCCTGATTACAGCAACATTTCTCAGAACCGGCATGATCTCAACGGCTACCTTCAGCACCTTTTCAAGGAAATGCCATGTGGATTGGGGCTGCAAGGAATCAACATCGTCAAAGAGAGGTTCTTCCGGCAGGCTGATACCCATTAATATGCTGCCGTGAGGCTTAGTTTGAAATGCGTACCATGGGCCGGTAATCACCATGCAGGGAAAGAACAGTTCCACCGGTTCCGTCACGATCATTTCATGTCTTTGCGGTTTGACAGGCAGATCCAGTCCAACCATTTTGCCAACCCGGCGCGCAAACCCTCCGGCACAGTTTACCACCGTGTTCGTTTCAATCTCACCTTTGTCCGTAAGAACAGAAATTATTTTACCGCCTTTTGTTTTTATATCAGTTACAGTAGTATAGGTATTTATTTCCACGCCTGCGTGCCGGCACATCTCTGTATAAGCATAGAGGACCTTAAATGGGTTAACATAACCATCCCTGGGATTCATGGTAGCGGCAAGAACGCCGTTTACATTTACATAAGGATACCGTTCCCTGATTTCTTCTACCCTCAGCAAAAATGATTTTACATCGAGGGAATTTTGAATTTGTATATTCCTTCTCCATAATTCAAGATCCCTATGATCGTAGAGAAGCCATAAATATCCGCCGGGGGTGTATTCAATATCATAACCGTATAGCTCTTTAAAGTTCGCGGTCACATCCATACTGGCTTTAGCTAACTGTATGGTCAGAGGTAAGCCAAACTGTTCACGCACACCTGCCGCACACCTGCCCGTAGCGCCATACCCTATATATTTATGTTCACAGATTACTACGTTTTTTACCCCTTTTTGAGCAAGATTAAAAGCGGTGGCCTGCCCATGGATTCCGCCGCCAACAATCACCACATCAGCTTTATTTTTCATTTCCATCCCCCGCGACCACAGAAATTTTAATGGGCTTCGTAGGGGGCCTGAAGGTAGTTAGGTTGATTTCTTCCACAAGCTGCCCGGTGGCCATAGAAAGCTCCGTTAAAACAAGCTGTCTGCAGGTCAAGCCTTGACATGGTCCCATCCCAACCCTTAATTTCCGCTTCAACTCGTTAAAATCTGTATACCCTTTGGCAATAGCCTCCCTTACCTCTTGAAGGGAGATCTCTTC
Organism: Dethiobacter sp.; assembly: GCA_018333405.1. Lineage (GTDB taxonomy): Bacteria > Bacillota > Dethiobacteria > DTU022 > DTU022 > JAGXSR01. Next base: position 3,699 of record JAGXSR010000114.1, read on the forward strand.
GCAGCGGCAGATAAAAGTGTTCTCCGGGGTTGATTCCTTGCGAATTTGAATACTCCTTGCCTCCATGGACAGCTCTTTAGGCACCGCAACTGAAACAACGGCCGTCTTATCCTGTTTTTTATTATTTACCACCTGGATAACTACTCCCGTACCCACAACTTTACCAGCTCGGTTAGTTACCTCCACTACGCTTTTTACTTCGGGAAGCGGCCGGTATTCATAAGGCATTTTGACTACTGCTTCCTTGTCGGAATAGGTTTCATCAATTATAAAGATTGCCAATCCGGGACAGCTGCTGACGCATGCGCTGCAGCCGGTGCATTTTTCTGTATTTAACTTGGGCAGATCGTTGATGTTTTTAAAAGGTTCGATCGCTCCCGCAGGACAAGAGGTGGCACAAGGATTGCAAGGGATCCGCTGAAAGCATTCAACCATTGCCACAGGGCCTTTAGCAAGTCGGCTCTGGCCTGGCTTTACTTTTACTATCTCCTCCGGCGAAGGAATTCCCGTTTTGATCAGCAACTCATTATTCCTCCATAATTTAAAAGTCTAAAACAGCGCAGAGTCTGTACAGATGAAGTAAGTAATTGGGCAAAATTGAAACTAAGCCACGGCAGTTTCAGATGGCTGCTTTTTGTAATCCCTTCCTGATTTTGGCCCCAACTTCTCCCTCTCTCAAGGTGGCAAGCTCATTTAGCATCTCTTGAATCAAGCTATCGACTTTACCATCACCTAGCCCAAGGCTTTTTGCCGCCCCATATCCGGCTAGCCTCCCCTCCACCATGGCGCCGGAGGCTTCTTCCACTCCGGCGGCATCGCCTGCAATAAATACGCCTTTTATACTGGTTTCAAGGCACTGGCTTCTTAAAGGTATATGACCGCTTAGTTCCGGTACAAACTTCATCCGGCAGCCTGCCTGCCACAGCAGATCGGTTAAAGGGGATAAACCAACAGCCAAACAGATCACATCTGCAGGCATATTTTTCTCAGTACCCTGTATTGGGT
>JAGXSR010000115.1 GCA_018333405.1 Dethiobacter sp.
CCGCGCTTCGATCACCCAGTCCAGGGCCGACAGCGCCTTTTCCACCCGCCGCACGCAGGCTGCGCAGTGCATACCCTCGATCTTAAAAACGCTTTCCGCTAAGTCCATAAGTATATCGCCCTCCATGTCCGGCCGGAAGCCGGACCGGCATTAGGTTTGAAGCCGGACCGGCAGTGGATTCTACCTCCCGGAACGCTTAGCCTTGCGGCTCTTCCGGTCCTTTTGAGACGAACAGCGTTACAATCGATCCTTTCAGTTGCGAGGTCCCGGCATCCGGATTTGTCCTGATAACCGTGCCCTTGGCACTCACGGCGGGCTCTTCTTGTATCACTACAACAAAACCAAGGCCTTCCAGCTTCGCTCTCGCATCAACTTCCGTCATGCCGATAATGTTTGCAGGAATCTGCACTTTCTCCGGCTCCGGCGGCGGCGGGCCGTCAGACATAACCACGGTGACTATGCTGCCGGCCGCGGCCATTGTGCCGGCCGCCGGCAGCGTATAGATTGCTTTGTCGTCAGGCACGGTCTCATGGAACTCGTCAGGGGAAACACCAAAGCGAAATCCCGCTGCTTCTATCGCCCGTCTTGCATCTTGTGCAGTCATGCCGGCAACGTCCGGCACAGCCACCATCGGCGGCACAAGATATACGCTTAAACTGCCCGGCGGCCCCTCGGCCCGGAAATGCCTGACCACCAGGCGGTAGTCGTAGTCTTCTCCAAATTCAACGTCCTCATCCAGATAATAGGTGCTCTCCAGCTCTTCCAACAGCTCACCGTTCCGGTACAGCTCGTAAACCACCTTCTTGGCGTCCCCGGGCTCCCAGGTCAGGGCCACAGACGGCGCCCCGTCTTCGTCGATCAGGATTTCGTATTCAAAAAACTTAAGCGGCGGCGGCGGCGTGTCGGTCAGCACCTCCTGCGGCCAGGCCGGCACGGTAATCCCGAAGACCTGCCGGATCAGGCTGACCCGCTGGGCCTGGTTCAGCACCCAGTAATAGATGCCGTCCTTGGATTGGTTTGTGCCTTCCAGGACATGAAATATATCCTGTGTGGGATCAAAATTCCGGACATAGTAAGCCAGGGCCGCCACCTGCCTCAACCCTAAATTGGTTTTGATATGATCCCGATACACTTTGAACATGGTCGGTATATTGCGCAGCAGTCCCTTATCTCTGAAATTCTCGAACAGGTCGTCTAAAATATCAAATTGACGCACGGTTCGGCCTACATCCTGGCCGGACTGATCGTCACGGTGGCGGATCAGAGCCAGGAACTGCTCGCCGTTAAAATGATGAGTCCCTTTTTTCAACAATCGCCGGCCGAATCGGTCGTAGAGGTTTTCCCCCACCCTGTATTCAATGCCGCCGATAGCGTTGACCACGTAGACCAGACCGTCCATATCCAGGGATACATAGTATTGTATCGGCACACCGCCCAAAGTTAAACTAATCGTATCCAGGGTGCCGCGCAGCCCGGCCTCGTTACGGTCTGTTCCGCCACCGTACATGTAGCCGTGGTAAAACGAGTGATTGATCTTATCTTTCACCCCGGTCGCGCTCATCGGCACATAGGAATCGCGCAGTATCCGCACCAGATTGATATCACCCGTCCCGAAATTGATGGTTAAGACCCCGATAAAATCAGGTAAAAACAGAAAGGCGTACTTCTCTCTTTCGGCATCCCTGTCAAATCCCAATATCGCTATATTTACTATATTTTCCGCAAATTCTTCGCCTACACTATACGTCCGCTCGCTGGAAAAGCCGTCGCCCAGCAGAACCCTCGCCGGATCGGTGATCTGAATAAAAGTGATGGCCACATAAGCGGCGGCAGTCACAACCGGTAAAGCAAAGGAACCCACGATGACATATCTTTTTTTCCTTTTCAGATAAGCATACACTTTTACCGAGCGTTCCTTTACATAGGCCGCGGCGTTATTGAAATATTTAGAAATTAATGGCCTTAGATTTTTAATCTTCCCGGTAATTTTCATTAATCTAATCCCCCTTTTGATATACCTGGCCGCAATTTTAGCTATAACCTTATAGACCGCGACAGGTTAAAAATAGTTCCCTATGTAAATTTTAACCGAAATCCTTATGTTTTGACCATCAGCGGAACAAAACGGCAATGCCGCAAATCAATGATCGATCATAGATCAACTTTTACCATGCGTCAACGCTGTTCCTACCTGCGAAAAATGTTTCTCAGCAGCTCAGCGGCCGCCAGGGCCTTGTCGAGCGCGGACCCCAGTTCTTCTTTTTTGCCCGCCAAAACAGTTTGATCGTCAGTCTGAACTATCTGTCCGATTAACAGCACTATCTGCTCGCCGGCCGGCGCCAGCTGTTCCAAAGCCGCGGCCAGTTCTTCACCGTGTATAGTCCATTCGTTATTTTCACCATCGGTAACGGGCACCGTCCAACTTTCGATCTCCTCGTAAGCAGGAAAATCCGGCGTCAGGAACAGCTGGTTTGTCTTGCGAATTCTTTCCGCGTTCATATTCAGCCATTCTCTTTTCTCCGCGCTGGTCAGATCCTGGCTCCATATATCGAAATCGAATTTGGTTTCGTCGATTAAGGGGAGCATTTCCAGGATATAGCTGTTGACATGATCAAACTTTTCCAGATCAACCACCGTCTCCTGACCACACCCAACCAGCGGCAAGAAACCGAGAAACAGGCCTATATATTTGAGCCCCTTTTTAAGCCAACTAAACATAACCTAAAACACCGTCCCTCGCCCTTTATACGTACCCTCGCTTAACAACAGTGTTTCGACAAATAGACAGGAGATTCCTTCTTTATTTTGCTAACTGTTTCCAGTTTCGTTAACTCATCCCGCCGAGGCAGATTATTGATTCGGAGAAATGCAGGGTTACATCGCCTTTTTTTTAAGCAGCATTACTTTTACCGAGTGCATTAAGATATGGAAATCGCGCAGCGGCGAGAATGTCTGGATATAGATCAGATCAAAGCGCAGCTTATCTTCCGCCGTGGTGCTGTATTTGCCTTCCACCTGAGCCAGGCCGGTAATGCCGCTGTTCACAAGATGGCGGTAATCATAACCGGGTATGCTCCGGCAGTATTGCTCCACAAAAAAAGGCCTTTCCGCCCGCGGGCCGATTAAGCTCATCTCACCTTTCAGCACATTCCAAAGCTGGGGCAGCTCATCAATGCGCGTAAACCTTAAAATACGGCCCACGGTGGTGACCCGGGCATCATCAGAAGCAGACAAAACCGGTCCGGTGGCTTTCTCCGCGTCCGGCACCATGGTCCGCAGCTTGTATAGCTTAAAGATCCGGCCCTGCCGGCTGACCCTTTCCTGGGAATAGAATATGGGCGCGCGAAACGATTCTGCCTTCAGGGCCAAAGCAGCCAGGAGAACAATCACAACCGCCGGAACGCCGAACCCTATACTGAACGCTATATCTGTTACCCGCTTCCAAACCTGTTCCCGCCCGTTGCCAAACCCGTTTACCCGAAAAGCCGGTACACTGTTTAGCTGCTCCAGGCGCGATTTGGCCACTAAAATATCATAAAAATCGGGGACAATGAATATACTGACGCTGCGCGCAAAAGATTGTGTGAGCATCTCCAGACGGCTCTGCTCAGGAATGCCGGGGCAAAACAGGATGCTGTTCGCCTTTGTTTCATCGAGAACATAAGTCAGACTAGTATATGATTCATACACCGGCAAAGAACTTAGATCAACTGTTTTTCGGTCAACCAGGATAGCGAGTATCCGGTAATTGCCGCTTTGGTCGCTTTGAAAAAATCTGGCCCGCTCCACAGCGTTTTCTTCCGGTCCGACAATGATCATATTCAGCGGCTCGACATGCCGGACAGACCAGCGGACAATAATCGCCCGCCAGCCGAGTATCAACAGCCATTGAATAACAGCGGCCATGGCGATAGTTAACCGGGGAAGGGCAAAAAGATATAAGATGTAAGAGAGGGAGATGGTTACTAACATCAGCAACGCTACGGCGCAGATCAATCCGGATAAGATCTCGTCCCACTGCTGCCTCACGGATGAAGAAGAGTAAAAACCGTAGCCGTAAAAGAGAATAAAAGCGGCAATCGTCAGCCAGGGAGTAATATAGATATAAGCCTGCAGGTTATGTTCAGGGATTGTGCCGAAGCGGATATAGAAGGCAATAATAAACCCGGCGTGTACCAGCAGCAGATCGCCCAAAGCTTTCAATACCAGTATCCGTTTCAACATATCACCTCCGCGGTCAGGCAAAAACAGCAGATCTTAGTATCATTCGTCTTGTTTGTTAATAGTCCTGCCGTTTACCGGTAAAACAGTCCTTTGTTTGCAGTTCAGCCAAAATATTTTGGGCAGCGCCGCCAGGAAAGCGAATAATGAAGCCAGACGGATAAGCGGCCGGGACCAAGGCGGCGCCGTATGCTTGCAATAGAAAAGATACATGGCCTGGTAAAAACAGTAAGCTGCGCGCAAGGGGCGCTGCCTGCTGCTTTGGCCATGGTAATGAATAATTGACGTTGCCGGAAAATAATAGTTCTGGTAGCCGGCCTGCCTGGCCCGCAGGCACCAATCCAGATCTTCACCGTACATAAAAAATCGCTCATCCAAAAAGCCGATTCTCGCCACTACCTCCCGGCGCGTGATCATAAATGAGCCGGATACGGCATCCACTACGGCGAGCT
>JAGXSR010000116.1 GCA_018333405.1 Dethiobacter sp.
ATGATCATCGCAGGGCTGCCCTACTCCTACGCCGGCCAGACCTCAATTGAGGAGATCACCGGCGGAAGCCCTTACGGGGCCTCTACCATCACCGGATCGGACGGCAGCCGGATGCCTTCCGAGAACGAGCTGAACGCGGCTAGATTCCAGGGCAAACACGTGGCCGCTATAGCTAAAAAACTAAGCGGTTGCTGCCACTAGCCTGGATCAGTTTCAACTTAAGCTCTATGCGCGTGTTAAAGCTAACCCATAATGTCCGGCAATAGATGCTGTTACTTGTCCTTAAATTGACGGAATACCAAACCGAGATAATGTCTTTAAAGCAGATGCTTCCCGGATATGCTCCCGCTTGGCGCGACAGACGGCTTGCATTTGCTCATAAAAACCGGCAACCTGTTTGGGAGATACCCCATTGTTGGCGATGATGGCCTTAGCAGTCGCCAGCAGGTCTTTGTCGTTGGTCTTGGAAAAGTCCAGCATCATCTTACGTACGGAAGCGATGGCAAATGAATAGAGCAGGCTTACCTCATGTATCAGCGCGCCTGCTCTATTCATTAAATACTTCTTTAAGGTCTATCTTCAAATCCTTAAAAATACCCACCGGTATTTCATCTTCCTCCGCATACATGTCCGGTCTGTCATACCTGCCATCTTCACCATGCTTGAAAACCATCACCGTTTTACCGTTTGGATCTGCTATCCAATATTCTCTGACGCCCACTTTTTCATATAAGTTGAATTTATCTTTTAAATCAAGCCGTGATGTTGATGGAGAAGTAATTTCTATAATCAAGTCCGGAACACCCCTACATCCTCTGTCATCTAACTTTGATTTATCACACACAATAACAATATCCGGTTGAACGACCGTCTTAATATCCTCATCTTTCTCATTTTCAAAAGGCAGCCTCACATCAAATGGAGCGGCATATACTTTACAGGATTTATCCTTCAGATATCCGTAAAATATGCTAAGCAAAACTACCGATACCCCTTGGTGAACTCTAGACGGTGCCGGGGTCATATTATACGCTGCACCCTCAATCAGCTCCCATCGCTCATTACCATTCCAGCTAAGATAATCCGAATAGGTATATTGGCTATCGTGCTTTTTTGCACTCTCAACCATTGTTATCACCCCATTGTGAACATTACTGACATTATACTATATATAGCATACTATATATAGCCGATGAATCCGACCACGGGCGCGGGTGCCGGCGCCGCGTCACTGCCCCTCTAGCTTAAAAACATAGGCACACCCATGAAATCTTTTATTTTGGGTCGGTAAGTTTCAATATTATAAAAACTGGGCACATCCACCCGCTTTTTCCCGGCTAAGACCATATCTACAGGCACCGTGGTATATTTGCCTCCGTGCAAGGCCACCATTTTTCCAAAATCTTTACGGTTGATCAGCTGCACGGCCAAGTGTCCGAATGATACGGCCACCATCCGGTCCAGCGAATCGGGAGTGCCGGAGCGCATCAAATAGGCCAGCTGCTGATACATAGTATCCTGGCCGGTCCGCTTTTTAATCTGCTCACACACTACGGCGCCGATCCCGCCGAGCTTTCGGTGGCCGTATGCATCGGCCTCACCCGTTTCCAGCGGATCGCCGCCTTCCATCAGCGCTCCTTCAGAAATAGTCATCAGAGCGTAGTTCGAAGGGTTGGCGCGTTTGTCTTCCACCAGGAAGCCACAAAGTCTGTCGATATCAAAAGGCACCTCTGAAATGATGGCCCGATCCACATAGGCCAGGTAAGCGGTAATCAGGCTGGTCTCCCCGGAATTGCGGCCAAACAGCTCGATCACGCCGATGCGCTCGTGTGAACCGACGGCAGTGCGCATATTAGTGATGAAATCGACGCTGCGGGTAATAGCCGTAGAGAATCCTATGCAGTAATCGGTGCCGTATACGTCGTTGTCCATGGTTTTGGGGATGGCCACCACCGGCAGTCCTTCTTTGTGCAGCCGGACAGTATAGCTTAATGTATCGTCGCCGCCGATCGTCACCAAAACGTCGATACCTAAGTGATCGATTACCTGTTTAACATGATCCGTGAAATCCAATGATTCCTGCCCGATCACCATCTTTCCCAGGCCGGAGCTCTTCAGGAAACCCGGCACGTCTTTTTCTTTTACCCGCTGCGGGTTGGTCCGGGAGGTGTGCAAGAAGGTGCCGCCTGTCCGGTCGATGGTGCGAACATCAAAATAGCTCAAGTCCTTTATATAGCAGTGGCAGGCAGACGGTTCGTTGAGGTTATAGTTTAACAGCCCCGCCCAGCCGCGGCGAATTCCAATTACCCGGTGACCGTTTTCCAGGGCGCTCATGACCAGGGCTTTCATACACGGATTTAATCCGGGCACGTCACCGCCACCGGTCAGCAACCCGATGGTTTTTTTTGACATTCCGACTCTCCTTTTTGGGGCATCCGCATTTTCAGCACTTTTTCACTTAAGATATTTAAAGCAATAACATGCTGTCGTCACACGCAAAAACGCTCAGTCAGGCTTTCCCGTCGCAGCCCAAAACATGAACAATCTTCTGTTTAACCAGCTCTTTGATCGCGTTTCTGGCTGGTCCTAAATACTGACGCGGATCAAAGTGACTGGGGTTTTCCGCGAAATAACGGCGAATAGTAGCGGTCATAGCCAGCCTGAGGTCGGAGTCGATATTGATCTTGCACACAGCCATGGAAGCGGCTTTCCTGAGCATCTCTTCCGGAACACCCTTGGCCCCGGGCATACTCCCGCCGTAGCGGTTAACCATCTCCACATACTCCGGGATAACGGATGATGCGCCGTGCAGCACAATGGGGAAGCCCGGCAGCCGGGTCTGAATCTCTTCCAGAATATCGAAGCGCAGCCTCGGCTCTCCCTTAAACTTAAAAGCGCCGTGGCTGGTGCCGATAGCGATGGCCAGGGAATCCACGCCGGTTTTTTCCACAAATTCTTCTACTTCGGACGGGTCGGTAAAACCAGCATCCTGTTCAGATACGTTCACCGCGTCTTCAATCCCGGCCAGCCTGCCTAGCTCCCCTTCCACCACCACACCGTTTAGATGAGCATAGTCCACCACCTGCTTGGTCAGGCGGATGTTTTCGGCAAAGGGGTGGTGCGATCCATCAAACATTACCGATGAAAAGCCGCCGTCTATACAGGATTTGCACAGCTCAAAAGTGTCCCCGTGGTCTAAGTGCACACAGATCGGCAGCCCCGTTTCCACAATCGCCGCCTCAATCAGCTTCATCAGATATGTATGATTGGCATACTTTCTGGCCCCGGCACTGACCTGCAAAATCAGCGGTGCGCTCACTTCTTTGGCCGCCTCGGTGATGCCCTGGATGATCTCCATATTATTCACGTTGAACGCGCCGATGGCGTATCCGCCGGCATACGCCTTTTCAAACATCTCTTTCGAGGTAATGATAGGCAAAACGATCAGCTCCTTTCTATAAACTCTGCTATTATAATAATCTTATTCTGAACAGATTTCAAATAATTAGTACTGAGTCGGAAGACCTGGCCTGGCCATGAGAGCGCCGGGCTGCTAAAGTAGCGGGGTATTGACAGAAGTGATAACTTGAGATACCATACATTTGTATTCATTACACATTTATAATTATTATAGCAAACGAGGGAAGGGCTTTTCATTCAAAATAATATCGAAACCTTAACAAAACATCTGGTAAAGAACAATATCAAACCGTCTGTTCAAAGATTAAAGATTCTTGAGTATATAGCCAATAACCATAACCACCCGACCGTTGATGAAGTGTATAAAGAGGTTTCCAAGGTGATTCCGACATTGTCGAAGACCACCGTATATAATACGCTAAGTCTTTTTGTAGACGCAAAAATCTTACGAGAGCTCGGCATCGAAGAAAATACGCAAAGGTATGACCGTATTTTGACTGATCACGGTCACTTTAAATGCAGCCGATGTGATGAGATATATGACTTTGCTGTAGATGTCGGCAAACTTCAAAGTGAGGAGCTGAAGGGATTCCAGACAAAAGAGATAAACATCTATATCAAGGGTCTATGCCCTAAGTGTACCGGGGCTTAAACTAAAAAAAAGAAGGGTATATGTTTTCAAGGCATTACGAATCAAAATATAAATTTATGTTAGGAGGGATTGAGCAAATGGACGGGAACAACAAGAAAAGGCTGACAACGGCCGCGGGAGCTCCGGTAGTCGATAATCAAAATGTGATGACCGCAGGACCAAGAGGCCCAATGTTGCTGCAGGACGTATGGTTTCTCGAAAAACTGGCCCATTTTGACAGGGAGGTAATTCCTGAACGCAGGATGCATGCGAAGGGGTCCGGGGCATATGGTGTCTTCACCGTTACCCATGATATCACTAATTACTCCAAAGCCAAAATATTCTCAACAATTGGCAAGAAGACCGATATGTTCGTGCGGTTTTCAACAGTTGCGGGTGAGCGTGGAGCAGCGGATGTCGAACGGGACATTCGCGGCTTTGCCATGAAATTTTATACTGAGGAGGGAAACTGGGACCTTGTCGGAAACAACACGCCAGTGTTTTTCCTCCGTGATCCCCTTAAATTTCCGGATTTAAATCATGCGGTAAAAAGAGATCCCCGCACAAACATGAGAAGCGCCAAAAATAACTGGGATTTTTGGACGTCCCTTCCGGAGGCTCTCCATCAGGTCACCATTACCATGAGCGACAGAGGTATCCCCTTCTCTTACAGGCACATGCATGGCTTCGGGAGCCACGCCTTCAGTATGATCAATGCTCAGAACGAGCGTGTATGGGTTAAGTTCCATCTGCTTTGCCGGCAGGGAATCAAGACTTTAACCGATGCCGAAGCAGAAGCGATTACCGGTAAAGATCGCGAAGCCCATCAGCGGGATTTATATCAAAGTATCGAAAATGGCGATTTCCCCCTCTGGAAAATGTTTATTCAGGTAATGACTGATGAACAGGCCTTAAAAATGCCATATAACCCGTTCGATTTAACCAAGGTTTGGTATAAAAAAGACTTTCCGCTGATTGAAGTTGGTTATTTTGAGCTCAACCGCAATCCGGACAATTATTTTGCCGAAGTTGAGCAAGCAGCCTTTAATCCTGCCAACCTTGTTCCGGGGATAAGCATATCACCGGACAAAATGCTTCATGGCAGATTGTTTTCTTACGGCGATGCGCATCGCTACAGGCTCGGGGTGAACCATGGCCTGATACCGGTAAATGCGCCCCGTTGCCCATTTCACAGCTATCACAGAGATGGACAGATGAGAGTTGACAATAATGCGGGAAGCACATTGGCATACGAGCCTAACAGCTATGGAGAGTGGCAGGAGCAGCCTGAATACAAAGAGCCGCCGCTTGCTTTGAGCGGTACTGCGGATCATTGGGACTTCAGGAAAGATGACGACAATTATTACACCCAACCTGGCTTATTATTCAGATTGATGAGCCCGGAGCAGCAAAAGATTCTTTTTGAGAATACGGCGCGGGCCATGGGTGATGCTCCAAAAGAGATAAAACTTCGCCATATCGCTAATTGCGCGAAAGCAGATCCTGCCTACGGCCAAGGGGTGGCAGACGCCTTGGGTATAGTGGTTGATCAGCAAAAATAAGCCGGATAGAAAATATGATAAAAGGGATTACCAAGGTAGTCCCTTTTATTTTGCACAGGGGGAGCATTAATGCCGGCAAATAAAACTAAAAATTTTTTATTGATTATCGCCGGCACATTATCGCTGCTACTTGGAATTGCGGGGATATTTCTGCCGGTTGTACCAACGACCCCGTTTTTATTACTTGCTTCGGCTTGCTATCTTCGCAGCTCAAAGCGTCTATATGCCTGGTTGATAAACCATAAAATTCTGGGGAGCTATATTTACGATTACTTGGTGCATAAAGCAGTTAAGAAACGCACCAGGACAGGAACATTAATATTTTTATGGCTAACGCTGCTCATTTCAATATTTGTTTCGTCAAGTGTTTACCTAAAGGTAATTCTGGTCTTGGTAGGAGTAGGGGTAAGCATTCATCTGTTTACATTAAAGACTCTGGATCAAGAACCGAAATCTAAAAATGACCTGTGACGACGGAGACGCCGTAAATGGCTGCTGAAAGCAAAAGCCGGATTCATTCCACCGCAGCAACCCATGCCGGCCTTGGCAAATAATGCTTGATTGTAGACGACCGGTCTATTACAATATGTAAAAATAATCATCTGCAGGAGGTAACCGATGGATATTTACGAAAGCCTGAGGGAGATTATGGATGCGCACCCGTCTACTGCGCCGAAGGCAAGGTCAATCGATGAAATTTTAAAAATTCTTTTTACCCCGCAGCGCGCCGGGGAATGCACAGGATGTTCAATTTGTGCCGATGAGCGCTGCCCGGTGAAGGCTATTGGCATGGAAAATAACACGGCCGTAATCAACACGGCGGAATGCATCGGCTGCGGCCTGTGCGTTACCGGATGCCCTGCCGGCGCTGTCTTTTTTACGGAAAGGAAGCAGGTGCCATCCACTCCGGCAACGGTTATGGAAATGGGCTTAAAAGTATTGCAGGAAAAAGGCAGGTTGGAATCTTTCCAGAAAATAATGCAAAGCTGACAAATTGCTTACGGGGAGACAGGATTCATGGCGCATGGCAGCCCACGGGAGGAAATTGTACGTAAAGGAGCCGCTCTCATTCACGCCCAGGGCTTTAAGGCCACCGGTATTCAGCAGGTTCTTGCTGCTGCCGGAATCCCCAAGGGTTCATTTTATTATTATTTTAAAAGCAAAGAGGATTTCGGACTGGCGGTGATTGATTATTTCACCTCTAACATCGGTGAGATCTTTAATCGCTGCCTGAAAAATGAAGAGGCACCCCCGCTGAAAAGGCTGGAGAACCTTTTTATGTATTTTGAAAATGTCTTTCAAATAGCCGGCTGCGCCTTGGGCTGTCCTATAGGCAATCTCTCGCTGGAGCTGGCCGGTTCCAGCGAAAGGCTGCGCTCGCACCTGGAAGCGGCGGTCAACAAATTGATCCTCCGGATCGAAACGTGCCTGCGGGAAGCCAAACAGGACCATTCCGTATCCGCCGGCCTGGATACGCATGATACGGCGCAATTCATCTTTCATGCTTTTGAAGGGGCTATACTGCATATGAAAGTAAAAAGAAATATTGAACCGTACAGGGCTTTCCGCCGGCATATGGCCGGATACCTGAAGAAGTAAAAGAAAGGGGTTGCCGCATGCATGAAATGGCGGTAACGGAAAGTATTTTGAAGATTGTCCTGAATCATGCCGAGATGAATAAGGCAGAAAAGGTAATAACCATTTACCTGCAGATAGGCGGGCTCAGCGACCTGGAGGGTGAATGGCTGCAACGCTATTTTGACTATTTGAGCAAAGGCACGATAGCCGGGGGGGCAAAGCTGAAGATCGAAAGAACACCTGTCATGGTAAAATGCGGAACTTGCCCGGGGGCGTATGAGGTCCGGCCGGAGCAGACGGGGAACCTAGCCTGCCCGGATTGCGGGGGGAATAACGGGACGCTGCTTTCCGGCAGAGAGTATACCGTAAAAACGATGGAGGTGCAGTAGTGACAGGCTTCAGGCTTATTGAAATCAAAGAAGATATCCGTGCCGATAATTCCAGACTGGCCGCTGCAATAGGTTGAAATTTCTGAACGTATAGCTTATAATCAATAAAAATCTAGGAGTATCCATGTAATGTGAATTGGCAAACTCTGAAACAAGGATGGTAAATATTGGAGAAAACCTGCAAAAAAAAGCTTTCCGGCGGTGCGGAGGATTGAAAATACTAGATTTAGAAAAATTATCTATACTCATTGCGGAAGATTCCATTTTTTTTCGCCAACTGCTTGTTCAGACGCTCAGCAGCTGGGGCTATGCGGTGGTCACCGCCGGGAGCGGCAGTGAGGCTTGGGAAATTTTGCAGCGCGAAGACACGCCGCGCCTGGCTATTTTAGACTGGGTGATGCCCGGGTTAAGCGGATTGGAAGTATGCCGGATGGTTTCCGGCAGGACGGGGACGCCGTATATTTATTTGATTTTACTGACCAGCAAAGACAATAAGGAAGACATAGTGGCCGGGTTGGAAGCGGGAGCGGATGATTATATCACCAAACCCTTTCACGAAGAGGAGTTGAGATGCCGTGTTAAGATCGGAGAACGCATAATCAGGCTGGAAAACAAAATCAGTTGGCTGGCCGCTACCGATCCGCTGACAGGCGTATTAAACAGGAGAGCCTTTATGGAAAGAATGGAAGGGGAAATGCAAAGATCTAAGCGACAAAATGAGCCTTATTCTGTAATCATGGTAGATATTGATCATTTTAAAAAGATTAATGACACTTATGGTCACCAGGCAGGCGATACGGTTTTACACAGATTTGCCAAACATCTGTCCTCCTTGTTAAGGAGTTATGAATTTGTTGGCCGGTATGGCGGAGAAGAATTTATTATCAGTTTGACAGGAACAGGTGAGAATCAGGCCGTTCGGATTGCCGAAAGGCTTAGAGCAAGCCTTGTTGATTTGGCGATCACTGTTTCGGATAATCAAGAAGCGCTGCCGGTAACAGCAAGCTTTGGAGTGGCGGGTACAGCCGTTATAGCGGAGGGAACCGGCGACATGCTGCTCACAAAAGCAGACCAGGCTCTTTATCGGGCGAAAAGGGAGGGGAGAAACAGGGTCTGCAGCTAATGTTTTCATATTGGCGGAAGTCTCGCTACGAATTGCCGGTTTCCGACAGATACTCTGCCACGTATGACGCAAATAAGGTAAAGTCACCCATACTGTTGTTCAGGATTTCGGCCAATTTTACCATATCAATTCCCGTATATTCATGTACCAGCAAATTTCTCAGCCCGGCCATCCCCTTAATGGTAGATGCAAACGCTTCCGGTATGATCTGTAATCGAGCTAATTCCAAAAAGATATCGGCATACTCATGAACAGCAACACCGGCTGCGGATAGAATGTGGTTGCCGATATCCAATACGATCTGTATCGAAAGTTGCAAGCCGTGCTGAACCGTCCATGCTTTATCCAAATCTGTCTTTAATACTGATGCGGTAACGTTCTTATATTTTTTTAGTTGGCTTAGATAACGATCCAGCTCTTGCAGCTTCAGCTGCACCAACTCCACATCAACCAACGTTTCCACCTCCGAAAATGCCTGTCGCCAACCGCTTCTTCAAGTAATATCTCTGAACCTTCAGCAACGGCTTTAAATCCAGGTATGCCTTGACGGTATGGTCATGAAAATCCCTGCGTCTTTCTTCCGAGCGACAGAAAATCAATATGCCGTTTTTAACTACCTGGTATTTAGTAACTGTTGAAGCTTGGTTTAATAAAACCAGATCCGTATCATTGGCCAGTAAAGTTTGTAATTCAACCAACAGCTCACTATGAAAGCCATAACCGGTTTTTTTCGGCAATTGCAGCGGATCGAGATATACTGCAATATCAATATCGCTAAGTGTGCCGGCATCTCCCCTGGCTACAGATCCGAACAGATAGGCAAAAATTACTGCGGGTCGGGTTTCAAAAAAGCCGTCCAATCTGAGCTGAACCTGATCAGCATTGAGAGGCGACATCTCTTCTACACCCCCTTCATCAGTTTACACGATTATATCATTATTGCCAATATTTATCAAACCAAACCCGGTTGCTTTCAAATGGTTTTCAAGGTAGTATTATATATAAGCGAGTGGGGTGTTTAAGCTGAAAAAAGCGGTGCTCTTTTACTTTTCCGGAACGGGAAATACCTGGTGGGCGGCTCAAACTTTGTCCGCCGAACTGCAGGCAAGGGGCATTGAAACCCGTTGCCAATCCATTGAACAACTGGCTTTCGGCGATGCTGACCGCTTAACCGCGGAAAGCGACGCGGTCGGAATTGCCTACCCGGTCTACGGTTCTGATATGCCCCAGCTGATGAAAGATTTTATCGGCAGCCTGGCGCCGGCAAAAGGTAAAAAAGCTTTTGTTTTTTGTACTCAGTGGTTATGGTCGGGGGACGGCGCCCGCGTAGGCGCCCAGTTACTGCGTGAAAGGGGTTTTCAAGTCGGCTGGGCGGAGCATTTCAGCATGCCCAATAATGTCAGCGTAACCGTTTTTTCATTCATGCCGTATACCAACGATCCCGGCAGGCTGGCTCGCAAACTAGCCAAAACAGCTGTAAAGATCAAATGCTTCGCCGAGCGGATAGCCGGTGGAAGACCTTTTCGGCGAGGATTCAACTGGGCAGCCAAATTGGCCGGAAGTATTCAACGTCTCCCCTATCGCCGTATTTTTCACCGCTTGCGTAACGATATCGGCGTGGATCTTTCGCGCTGCACCAACTGTGGAAACTGCGCCTCACTTTGCCCGGCAGGAAACCTGACCTGGGACGGCAGCGAAATTAAAACACATGGCAGCTGTATCCTCTGCCTGCGCTGCTACAGCTTTTGCCAAGAGGTAGCCGTCACCTACCTGAAAAAGCCCCACCGCTTAAACCGAGGTAAGCCTTACCGGGGACCGGTAGAAGATTTTCACCCACGCCTCCTTAAGTAAAACGCGGGGACGGTCCTTTTGTTTTATATTCTCATTTTTACGTAAAACGCGGGGACGGTCCTTTTGTTTTATATTCTCATTTTTA
>JAGXSR010000117.1 GCA_018333405.1 Dethiobacter sp.
ATTTAACACTGCCGGCATCGACCAAAACGGGCACTTTATCAGCGCCAAACTCAGCTTTGGCTTTTTTTAAAGCTGCGGGATCGCTGCTTATATTAATTACCCGGTACGGAGTGCCCTCCCGGTCAAGTTGATCCATCTGCTTGCGGCAGTACGGGCAGCCATCTTTTACATAAAGCTCGATCATATTCCAACCCCCTGTACGGAATATATGTTATCCGACCGGTTTGCTCCGGCCGATTGATTTTTTACCCATAAAGTAGCCGGACAATACAGCGGTAACCGGCACCGCCACTACCAGGCCGATGCTGCCGGCCATGCCGCGGACCAACTCGGTGGCGACCAGATCTAAATTTATAATCTTTAGCCAACTGCCCTGGTGAAAACTGGTCATCAAAAGCAGCATTGGTGTAGCCGCCCCGGCGTATGCCAGAATTAACGTGTTGGACATGGTGCCCAGAGCGTCACGCCCTACGTTCATGCAGCTGGCGATCAGATCGCGTGAGCTAATGCCAGGTTTTGCCAATTTAACTTCCGCCGCGGCGGAGGCGACGGTGATGCCGGTATCCGTGATGGCCCCGAGAGAACCGATAATGATGCCCGCAAAAAGAAGGCCGCGGAGATCGATCACCTGGTCCGTCAAAAAATACAACAGCTGTGACTCATGAGTGCTGAAACCGGTAAGGTGTGAAACGCCGCCTGCCCAAAACGCCAGCACCCCGGAGACCAGAACGCCGCTTATAGTGCCGATAATGGCCGCCAAGGTTTTGTAACTTAATCCGGTAGTTACAATCAGGGTAAAAACAATTACGACAATTGCCGTGATTACCGCCAGAATAATTGGATTATGGCCGGCGAGAAGATTCGGCAGTAAAAACATCGTGACAAACAGCACGGTTACAATCAATGAGACCAAGGTTTTCAGTCCCTGCATTCGTCCAACAGCAAGCAGCAATAGCACAAACAGGCCGACCATATAAAATACGCCCCGGTCCCGGGCCAGATCATGCAGGTAAACTTCACCCAAGGTCTCTCCTTCTTCAAAGGAAACCAGGATCACACGCATCCCTTCCCGCACTTTGAAGTCATAAAAAGACTGTTCAGGCTGATAGTAATTTAAAATATCGACTACTTCACCTTCAAAAGGTCCACTGGTCAGTTTCACCTTAAGCTGCTGGACAAGCCCGCCGTCTGCGGATGGGTTGTCCTCTACCTCCAGAATAATACCCCGGTAGTAATATTCTTTTTGTACGCTGTAGGCAAAAGCCGGCAAAGCAGCTGTCGAGAGCAACCCAATCAATAATATTGCCGATAAGATATATTTGGGCAGCGTCATGAGATTCTCCCTATTTTTCTCGCATTATATAAAAATAAAGCCGGTGCGCCCTGGCTTAATGATCAAGATCCGCTAGATTACTGTTTGTAAAGCTCCAGAAAACGGACCAGTTTTTCCATGGTCTCGGTACTGACAGCATGCTCCATCAGGCAGGCATCCCGCTCCGCGTTTTTCGGATCAACTTTAAGCACCTCTATCAGAAAATTCAAGATAACCTCGTGACGTCTTTGCACGGTAAGTGCAACCTGGTGCCCCTGTTCGGTCAAGGTCACCGGTCCGTATCGCTGATGATCAACCAGCCCCTGATCCTGCAATACACCCAAGGCTTGGGTCACGCTGGCTTTGGCCAGGTTAAGCCTGACGGCGATGTCGGTCACTCTCACCGGCTCGCCTGAGCGGGACAGATTTAAGATACTTTCCAGATAATCCTGCAGCGAGGCGCTGATCGGCAGCGGAGGCATAAGGCCATTCTCCTTACTTGTTGCGATATCTCTGGTTGAAAGTTTATCATAATCCTACCTTGCAGTCAAAACTATTCAGATGGATTTTAGAGTTAAGAGTTAGCAGGTGTGTCTATTCAGGGGGTTACTGCTAAGGTTGCTCAATGCCAGCGCTAAGGATGCAGCCGGGATCCCAGGCGCCGGCAAGAAAACCTGCCAGTATAGGCTGAGGCCCCGTCTAGACATAAAGGTCACGTTTCCGATAGCTAAAGTATGTGCCGGCCACAAACACCGCGATCACGCCTAGCGAGAGCCAGAGAAAGACAGGCTCAACGCTTAAGTCGCGCAGGAGCTGCGCGGCCTCAAAATACTCAAAGGGCGGATAGTTGCGCTGCCGCTAGTCGGGAATACAAGCCCCAGGAGCGTGCGTATGGTGGTTGTTTTTCCGGCGCCGTTTGGCCCGATAAAGCCAAAGATCTCCCCATCGCTGACGCTAAAGCTCAAGTCCTCTATGCCCCGCGCTTTGCCGTAGTACTTGGATAAGTTCTTCACCTCGATTGCGTTCAATAACAACACTCCTCTCTAGACACTAGTAGTGCCCGCACGCAAGGCACCCGACAGGCGTTAAGAGTACAGCGGCAAGTAGTTCCGAATGACATCCCGGTCAAACTCCTCCCGGACGCGCGTATCGGACGCGGCAGCGGCCCTGCGCAAGGCGTCAAAGTCCCAGTGTGCGGTAATAAGTTCTTCAGAATCAAGGGTGGCGACCTGCGCTAGCACTCCGGAATTATCGTCGGTAAGGTCTATCGGGGCAAGAATCGACGACCGGCCCCGGTATGGCTCCTTAAATTTCAGGCTTAGGTCGTTCTTGCCCACCAGACAACTATGTAGCCCAAAAACTTGGTTGTCCTGCACACGCGACCAAGCCCCCGCACGGATTTTCCAGAAGCACCGCTCCCCGGGACAGGCCGAGACGTTGACAAGAGCCTGTGCGCCTTGGAAAGCCATAAAGCGCCCTACCTCCGGAAACATGCTCTCGTAACAGATAGTAATGCCGAGCTTTCCAAAGTCGGTTGAGAATACTTTTATCTCGTTCCCGGGCGTGCAAAGGTGGGTGTCCTCGATATAAAGGTGTATTTTGTTCTGATAGCCTATCGTTTCGCCGCTTGGGCCAAAGAGGTATGAGGCGTTTACAATCCGCCGCGTTACTTCGTCAGGCAGGTAACTGCTGCCCGCAACCACGTACATACTGTGCCGGCGCGCTGCGGCGGCAAATATGCGCAAATATGAACGGCGCATGTCTAGGCCGTGCTCATTAAGTGTCCGTTTAAAGACACCCGCCAAATCTTGCGTCGCAGAGGCGGTATCCACTAACTTACCTAAGAGCTTCTGGCCCGTGTTTATGATCCCGGTCGAGTTGCCATCGTTATATGCGGCCATGAGGACTCGCACTAAGGGCGCCGGCAAGTATTGCGCAGCCAACATCGCCCCTGCTCCTTCGGGAAAAGCGATAAGGCCGCACTCCTCGGCCTTAGCCTGCCGCACAAAGCGGCCAATCTCGGCCTCAAAAGCGTCATCGTTAGGAAAAATTTTCACTTTCTGCTGCACACACGCGACTTTCATTGGCATCCTCCTTCATCGGCCACACTGCGAGGCGCAGTCGGCTTGGTGTAGTCTATATTCGCTTGGGTTAGGGCGACTCCTGCTCTTCCACATGGAGCATCAGCATCCGACGCAATGCACCAGACGATGTGTCCACCGTCATGGAGGGTCGCCTCACCAAAGGGCTAACCCTGAGAATCTGTCCGCGGCAGAGAGGATTTTTGTTTTCGTACACTTAAATATTATCATTGATTTCAGTGTTAAACAATCCATTATCTATCATAGGGTGTAGATATAAAATTAATGTATTTACATTTCGTGTAAGATAGGGTATTCTATCATTAGAAACACATTGGAGGCGATAGAATGCCCCGAGAAAAAGATTTGCCGGAACGTGAGTATGCTGAAGAATTGGTGCGTCTTATTGATGATTTCAAAGAAAAAATACGAGTGGGAACATCGGATGCCGACCATTTTCTAACTATCTCAGAGATTGAGCAATTATGGAGCGAATTGCGTGGAAATACCAGCGAAATGTATTCAGATATGTTGCATGATTTGCTTTCTAACGTAAATGAGTCGGATTTAATTCGGAAAAAAAAACGGAGTACAAACAAAAAGGTATCACCTTGCGCACCAATAAACGATACCCTCGATCAATCCTAACCGTCAATGGTCCAATTCATTTTTCCCGTTACGTTCTCAGGCCCAAAACCAAGAGGGATTCTGAGTTGCTTTACAGTACAGAGGGCGCTACGGCAGTTGTACCTATGGATCAATACCTGGGATTGACTTGGCTGCCCTTTAAAATGACAGTTGCCACAATGCTGGAAGTTGTGTATTGGGCTCAAAATCAATGTTCTTATCAAGCGGCAGAGGATGCCCTTTTAAAAACCCTTGGGCTTAAAATCAATGACGATACGGTACGTCTGGTTACTAACACCATCGGCTCACTCGTGTTTCAAAAAGATTGTGAGAACGCACAAGAAGGTTATAGGAAACTTAATACAGGCAAGCTGTCCTTTCCTCGCAAGAAATCAGGAATCTTGTATATTGAAACCGATGGAGCAGCGCTAAATACACGATTTAAGGACCAGAGTGGATCCTCCTGGCGGGAAAACAAGTTGGGTCTTGTTTTTTCTTCCGACAATCTCTACTCCTGGCATGATAAGCACGGAGTGCTGCAGCATCAGATACGAAAAAAAGAATATGTCAGCTTCGTCGGCAGCGTGGACGAATTCCAGAAACATCTGTTTGCTTGCGCTTTGCGAAATGGTTATGGAAACTATAATGAAACGGCTCTTTTAAGCGACGGCGCCACCTGGATTCGAAATATGAAAGAGCTTTTATTTCCGGATGCTCAGCAAATATTAGACTTTTATCATCTCTGTGAAAATGTATACACCTATGCAAAAGATATTTTCAATATGGAAGAATCCGTTTACAAACCCTGGGCGGCAAGAATCTGCAGAGATCTTAAAAAAAGCCGGTATAAGGACGTGCTAAAGGAACTCGAAAGCATGGATATAAGACAAACACAAAAAAGCCCGCTTAATCTGCATGGGTATATCAGCAACAATATCCTTAATATTGATTACCAATCTTATCTAAATAAAGGGTATTTCATAGGCAGTGGCGCAATTGAAAGCGCCAATAAAACTATCCTTCAAAAAAGACTGAAACAGGCGGGAATGCGTTGGAATACGGACAGCGCACAAAGTTTGCTCACCTTACGTGCAAAACGCGAAAGCGGCCTGTGGGTCAAGGACGTCGTGATTCCTGCTATGAAACACTTTGGAGGCCACAAGTCACTGCCCTTCTCCGGCACAGAATCTTAACATTTACATCAAAAAATATCTACACCCTGGACGGATGCAAACATTACGCAACTGAGCCCTGATAAAAGCTCCAGGATATCCCGTTTGGCATATTTGGGGTCATTTTCCCAACCCGTAAGCATTGTGATTTTTTGCCATCAAAAAAAGGAACCGATATTCGATTCCTTCATTACTTCATGTCTTTTAATTAGATTTATCCTGCCTACCTCTGCAGTAACAATGGTTAATGGTTTCTTAAAAAGGGCTCTATTAATTAAAGAAACAACGCGTCTGACTGTTATGATGCGAAAAGTGATACCGGGCAATTAAAAACTATTTATCAAAATAATCGGCATATTTTGCCATTATACCACCTGACTCCAGATATTTTTCATCATCGGTTTTGTAAAAAAGGCCGACCAGTTCGTATCCGTATCCATGAGTGCTGGCTTTTATGATGCCCACACCTTTGCCAAAATATTTGATTAGAGGAGATCCTCCCCATTGAATGGTAACCTCAATGGCCCGGAAAAAACCGGCGGGAGTATTAACCGGTACATCTACCTGGGTTATAGTAGATATGGGCTCACCTTTTTCTCCCCCCCAGGACGTCCCTACCTGTATCGGTCCTTTAAGTTGTGTTTCGTTCCTGTTGGCAGGCTCGGAGGTAAAATCTCCGGCCAAGTTATCTGCACCGTTTGTTAAATCTGCAAAGATTAATACATATACCAAAACTATTTCCTCGTTGGCCACTTCGTATACCTTTGCTATAGGGCCTCCAAAATCGATCTGCTTTATCTGAACTTTTTGATCGGTAACTTTGTCTACAACATGCACCATACCGGAATTTTCAAAGCCGCCCTGGAACACTTTGGTCATTTCCCGGTCAGGCAAAAAATCTGTTAAAAGAAGCGGTTGAGACTGGTTGTTGGCTGATGTGTTCTGATTATTGTTCACCGCTTCGCTGGCAAGATGGTTTTGCGCATCGGGTGCTTCTGTAGGCGCAGATTGCAAAAGCCCGATGTAACCTTGATCATTACCCGTTTCTTCGGTCACGGACTTAACGGCGCAACCGATCAAGACAATAAAGACGGCTACAATTAGACAAGATAACAAAAATATCTGGCGATAAAACATTACAGCAGCCTCCATTTTACAAGTTGCTTTTGTCAGCCGATATAGGCACGCAACATTATCTAGACAACGGGGGAACCAAAATATTAAAGTTCGCGTTGCTCATATCGTGTATATCGGGATTGTTAATACTGTTTACCCTGATACGACCCCGTGCTGTAAAAAAATCCAGAGGGATCGTCCATGACTGCGATCCATCGTTAGGCGTGCTGGAGAAAATTGTAGTCCAGGTAGAGCCGCCGTTTGAGCTAAATTGGATTCTAACATTTCCGGAAATGGCCGGGAAGCTCCACCTAGTCATAATGGTTCTGCCAGCGGTAAACGTTTCACCGCCGTTAGGGGAGGTCACGACTCTCATCCGCCTGGAAACGTTCCATCTCATGTCGGTAAGATGG
This sequence comes from Dethiobacter sp., assembly GCA_018333405.1. Taxonomy (GTDB): domain Bacteria; phylum Bacillota; class Dethiobacteria; order DTU022; family DTU022; genus JAGXSR01. Next base: position 6,722 of record JAGXSR010000117.1, read on the forward strand.
TTAATAATAAGAGGGTAGGGACACCCGGTCTCATCATCAACAGCATTATGACTGGTTATGCGATGAACATTTTTATCCTCTAACATTGCTTGGCCAAGCGGATCCAATACTCTCAGATTAAATCGCCAGGCGATCAGCCAATCGGCGCTGTTACGCGCAGCTATGGTGGGAAGCTGTTGATCGAATAGCCCCAGAAACGCGATACCCATGGAGCCCCTGTTATAGTTTGTGGTATCAGTAAAAGCATGGCCACCGATGACATCTCTCGGCGTAGTGGCATCCAGTTCAGGGTTAAAGCGGCCATGATAAATGTTCCCGAAGCGATCGATAATAAAATTATATCGTATATCGCCCCAACCTTGATCTACTGCATTCCATCTCCAGATACTGCGCACCCAATTCGCGGCATCTGCGGCAGTAGGCTGATCGTTATGAGGATGCGCTCCAGTGTGATGAATAATAGCGTGGGTAATATTTCTATAGACAGGGGGCCGTCTCGGCGAGTTAAGATCACTGGACGGAAGGTCTCCCCACCACTGAGAGCGAGGTATAATGGTAGGCCTTCCGGGCAACGATTGCACAGCCGTATCTTCTTGACTCCGGAGACCCAACTCAAAACCAGAACTCTCGGCATTGTTTCTATGGTTGGCTAAATGTAGGCCTAAGGTTTTGATCTTTACCCCTGCAGGGAATGTCAGCGTTATCTCAAATTCCTGATGAACTTCACCCCATACAGCCATATAAAAAGGGGCGACATATCTGTCCAGATGGTCTATATATTCAATTTTACTTGTTGTAAACCATTCGTTCCAATGTCCACCGGCAATTCTTGAGCGATAGCCGGCTTTAAACTGCTGCGGCTCGGCTAGCCGATCTTTGTTGTTAATCGTCCAGTACAGACAAGCATAGTTGAAATCAATAGGGCTGACCCCGGTAATTGAAATTCGCGTATCGCCAACGTCTAGTTCTAGTTGCTCCCATTTAATTATAACCGCATAAGGATCATTTTCAGAATCCCATATTATGGCAGTAGGTTTAAGGGAGATCTGGTCACTTGTATCACAAAAAAAAGGGCTCGATTCTGCTTCCCGGGCTTGCACCTTCTCCATTGATAGCATCAAAACCATATTCAGTATAAAGCAAACCTGCAACAGTTTAAATGAAAGTTTTTTCACCCGCGACATTGCCGTAGCCTCCCTTAGGTTATTAGAATTTGGACCTTTATCTGTAAAATCTAATTTTCTTTAAAAGCCAAATTAAAGATATAAGTATAGGTTGTTGCTAAACTCCTGCCAGTCCGATAGAGGAGATAATGACCTATAATGTGGTTATGATTGCTAGTATACATCGATAAATGTTGATCCGTAGAAGTATGTGAAAAGTGATGCTTCCGCAGTTGATATTGCTAATTTACATTATTTTACCTCATCATCACAAATAAGTCAATCGTTCATCGTTTTCTGCGTTTTCTGGGTGCACGACAATTTTGTGATCCGGTGTTGACTGGGGGATTTTTTCATGCTAAACTGAATGTATAAATAACATTCAGGAGGGATATCATGTTTACCGAGGCAGAACGGCTAGAAGCTGAACGAAGGCGGCTTTACCAGGTATTATCCCAAAATGGTGATTTCCGGCGAGGTTCCATTAGTGTCAACTATCGCCGCTGCGGCAAATCAACCTGTGCTTGCGCAAAACCGGATCACCCGGGCCATGGTCCCCAATATCTTTTAACCACAAAAGTCAACGGAAAAACTTTGGCTAAGAACCTGCACTTTGGCCCGGAGCTTGAAAAGGTCGAACAGGAGCTTGCCAACCACCAGAATTTCCGGGAACTTGTTAAAAATATTGTCACGATAAACGAACAAATCTGCGATCTTAAAGAAGCAGAAATCCGGGCCGAGGAAACGGCCAAAAAAGGGGCTTTAAAAACAGGCTCGAAGCGGAAGTCGTCACCGAACTAAACGCTCTTTTGGGCCATGGAGTTTTAGATGAACTTAATATCGAAGCCATGGAGAGTATGATCAAAAAAGAAGTTTTGCGCGTTGCCGCCAGATTCTTTGAAAAGATGTTAAATGCGGATCGCTCCGACCATATGGGGCACACCGTGACCTGCATTTTTTGTGGCCAAGAGGCCCGCTATGTTAGTCGTAATTTAAAAACCTTTACTACTGTGCTGGGTAATATTACTATTGGCCGAGCTTACTATTATTGCCCAAGCTGTGCTTGCGGCTTTTGCCCTAAAGATTACACTTTAGGTTTCGATGACTTATCCTTGTCGCCGGGGGTTACCCGGATGGTCAGCTTGGTGGCTTCCGCAGGGTCATTTTGGGAGGGCTCAAAGCTGTTGTCCGCATTGGCTGCGGTAATCATTTCAGAAAAGAGTGTGGAGCGCACCGCTAAAAAGATCGGTGAAGCCATCGCCTCCGACGAAGTTGTCTATGTTAAAGAAAAACAAAGCCCCAGAGACACTATGTACGCCGGAGTTGACGGAACCGGTATTCCCATGCGCAAAGATGAACTAACCGGCCGCGCCGGCAAACAACCAAATGGTGCAGCTAAAACAAGAGAGGTAAAACAGTGTGTGGTTTGGACGGCTGACTCTCGCGACGCTAAAGGTCACCCAGTCAGAGATCAGGGTTCGGTCAGCTATTCCGCCGGCATTGAAAGCTCTGCCTGGAGCAATAGCTACCGTGAGGAAGATACTCCCGCTTTTGCCAGACGAGTGGCCCGGGAGCTGACCAGAACAGGCTTTTTTCAAGCAAAGCGCCAGGTTTTTCTCGGTGACGGGGCTTTATGGATCTGGAACCTTGTTGCAATGGTTGCGCCTCAAGCCATAGAGATCGTTGATCTATACCACGCCAAAGAGCACTTAAGTAAACTTGGCAATGACATTTTTGGACCAGGGACTGATCTGGCTAAATAATGGACCGGCGACCAACATGGTATGCTGAAATCAGGTAATCTGGATGCCGTGTTAAATGCGATCGGCTGCCATAAAACCAGACCGGGGGAGATCGGGGAAAAAGCGGCGAAAGAGTTTGATTACTTCACCACCAACCGGCGCCGCATGCGATATGATTATTTCCGCTCCCTTGGTCTTTGCGTAGGCTCCGGCGTGGTCGAGGCCGGCTGCCGGGTGGTCATCGGCCAACGCCTCAAACGATCAGGCATGTTCTGGAGCTTAAATGGCGCTAACGCAATCATCGCCCTGCGCTCCAGCCTGCTAAGCGGCAGGTTTGATGATTTCTGGGCCCGCTACCGGGCTAATAACAAATCCCAGCAGGTCATTTCAAGATGAAATGCCATTTATTTACTCATAAAATTGTCGTGCACCCTCGTTTTCTCGTTTTCTTGTCATGGCGCTTCAAAACAGCCGGCATTGACTGGATGGATTCATTCATGAGCCGTCTCCCCGTTTAATTGAGCGCGAAAGTCGGCCACTAAAAGATAGACGTAAATCCGCCTGCGGCCGCGTCTTGAAAACAAAGATGCAATTATCTATAATTACCTTAAGATAATAGTCCGGATAGAACTTAAGGTTTAAAGGCCGGGTTAAGAATATAAAAAAGCGTTTTGCGAGAATTTAACCATGAGAGGACGCCATACTTTGAAAATCGCCTTGGTCCAGATGAACCCCACTGTCGGAGCGCTGAAAAAAAACAGCTCGAAGGTCAAAGCTTCTTATCGTACAGCCAAGGCGGCAGGCGCACGTCTGGTTATCTGCCCCGAGCTGGCAATAACCGGGTATCCCCCTCAGGATCTGCTCCTGTATCAAGGATTCAGACAGCAGGTGGAGGCGATTGTAAGCGAAGAACTGGCTCCTCTTACCGCCGGCGGCCCGGTACTGCTTCTAGGCGCGCCATTTACAGTGGATGGAAAACTGTATAATAGCGCAGTGCAGATGGAGGAAGGGCAAATCAGGGCGCTGCACGGTAAAACTTTGCTGCCCTGCTACGACGTGTTTGATGAAACGCGCTATTTCCACCGCGCCCCCCGGAGGGAAATTGTCGAGATTGACGGAATGACGGCAGCGGTGACCGTCTGCGAAGATATGTGGAACGACCGGGACCTTTACTCGCCGCCTCCTTATGACTTGGATCCGCTGGAAGATCTGTTTGGGCAAGGCCAATTTGACTTGATCATAAACCTTTCCGCTTCCCCTTATCACTATGGAAAGCAGACTTTGAGGGAAAAGGTGGCCGGCTATCTGGCAAAAAAATACCGGAGCGCTTTGCTTTATGTCAACCAGGTTGGCGGCAACGACGACCTTCTTTTCGATGGGGCCAGCCTGATCTTTAACAATCGCGGCGAACTAATCTGTCGCGGCGCCTCTTTCGAAGAAGATCTTATGATCATCGGAAGCGAAACCCTGCTCTGCCGGGAGACCTCACCTTTACCGCCGGTGGAAGAGGGGATCGGAATGATTCACCGGGCACTGGTCATGGGCATCCGGGATTATCTTTCCAAAACCGGTTTTAGCCGTGCCGTATTGGGCTTAAGCGGCGGCATTGATTCAGCGCTGACCGCGGCACTGGCCGTGGAGGCTCTGGGCCCGGAAAATGTGCTCGGGGTTCTGATGCCCTCTTTCTACTCTTCAGAACACAGCGTGGCGGACGCCTTGGCCCTCGCTGAAAACCTGGGCATCAAAACGCGTCTTATCTCTATCAATTCGCCATTCAGCGCCTATTTGTCGCTGTTTAACCGGGAAGGCCCCTCGCTGCAGGATCCGGCCGAAGAGAACCTGCAAGCCCGCATCCGGGGCAATATACTGATGTTTATCAGCAACCGGGAAGGCTGCCTGGCGCTTACTACCGGCAATAAATCTGAACTGGCTGCCGGGTACTGCACATTGTACGGCGATATGGCCGGCGGACTAGCCGTATTAGCCGACCTGCCCAAACTGATGATCTATGAGCTGGCTGAATACCTGAATGGGGGCGGGCGGGAAATCATCCCCCGACGGACAATAGCCAAGCCTCCTTCCGCTGAGCTTCGACCCAATCAAAAAGATGAAGATTCCCTGCCCCCGTACAACGAGTTGGATCCGATTTTGCACCTGTACATTGAGGAAAACATGTCATTTCAGGAGATCGTGCGCAGAGGCTTCGGTGATGAAACCGTGCGCCGGGTAATCAGTCTGATCGACCGGTCAGAGTACAAACGGCGCCAGGCGGCGCCAGGCTTAAGGGTAACCACCCGGGCTTTCGGATCAGGGCGGCGCATGCCCATCGCCCGGGACTACGAATACCAGTAGAGGAAAGAAGCAAAATGGATAATTACTGTATCCGACAAGAGTATTTTGATATTGCCGTGATCGGGGCCGGTCATGCCGGGTGCGAGGCGGCTTTGGCCGCGGCGCGCTTAGGCTGCCGCACGGTACTGCTTTCCCTGAACCTGGATCTGATGGCCTTAATGGCCTGCAACCCTTCCCTGGGGGGGCCGGGAAAAGGCCACCTGGTGCGGGAAATCGACGCCCTGGGCGGAGAGATGGCCCGGGTGGCTGATAAAAATCTGCTGCAAATGCGCATTCTAAATACCGGCAAAGGGCCGGCGGTTCAAGCGCTGCGCGCACAGATCGACAAACAGGGATACCAGCGTGCCATGCGCCTGGTTCTGGAACGGCAGTCAAACCTGCTGTTGCGCGAAGATATGGCTGAAGATCTCGTTGTACGGGCCGGCAAACTCGAGGGCGTACTAGGACGAAGCGGCGCTTTTTACAAAGCCGGGGCTGTTATTTTGGCCACCGGTGTCTACTTGCGCTCGGAGATTTTTTTAGGTGAGCGGCACTACAGTGGCGCGCCCAACAATATGACGCCGGCGGTATCCCTGGCTGAGAATCTGATCAGGCTGGGATTCACTGTAGATCGTTTCAAAACGGGGACGCCGCCGCGGGTGTACCGGCGCAGCATCAATTTTACCAATCTGATACCCGTCCATGGAGATACGGAGGCGCCGGGTTTTTCCGTACTCTCCACAGGAGCGCCGGCGGAGC
>JAGXSR010000118.1 GCA_018333405.1 Dethiobacter sp.
CCCGGCAGGAGGGTAAGATGAAACCGAAAGATGCTCTGCATATTATAGTGATCGGCTCAGGTTATGTCGGGCTGACCACAGGGCTGGCCCTTTCTTACTTAGGCCACCGGGTGACCTGCGTGGATAAAAATCCGGAAATAATCAGTAAGCTACGCCAGTGGCAATCGCCAATTTATGAGACCGGCCTGGAAGAGCTGCTGAAAGAGCAATCAGGCCGCATTGAGTTTGCCGATTCGATAAACAGCCGTATAACAGAGGCTGATATCGCCATAGTGGCGGTAGGTACCCCTTCCAAAGAGAACGGGGATACCGATTTAAGTTATGTGGAGGAAGCAGCCCGGTCAATCGGCGCATCGATGGCGCCGGATCAGTTTCTGCTGGTGGTCAATAAATCAACAGTGCCGATCGGCACCGCCCGCCGGGTTAAAACGGTCTTGACAGAAGAGTTAACCAAACGGGGAGTATGCTGCCATTTTTCCGTCGCTTCCAATCCGGAATTTTTAAGGGAGGGGGCAGCTCTGCACGACACTTTCTTCCCTGATCGGATCGTGGTCGGCGCCGATGAAATAGAATCCGTAAACCTGCTCCGGCAGATGTATGCGCCGATCCTGGAGCAAACCTTTATCCCGCCTAAAAAAGTAGTGCGGGCGGAAAGATATGGTTTTCCTCCGCTGGTCATTACCAGCCCGACCAGCGCGGAGCTGATCAAGTATACAGCCAACGCCTATTTAGCGATGAAGATATCATTCATCAATGAATTTGCCGGGATCGCGGAGCGGGTTGGCGCCGATATCCGGGAAGTGGCCAGGGGAATCGGCCTGGACAATCGTATCGGGCCGCATTTTTTAAATGCCGGGGTCGGCTGGGGCGGCAGCTGCTTCCCCAAAGACGTCCGCTCAATCATATATACCGGCGCTCAGTACGGCTACGACATGCCCCTGGTCAAGGCAGCTTTAGATGTTAATACCCGGCAGCGCAAGACAGTTATTGAAAAGCTGCAGGCAACGCTCAAGGTGATTCGCGGCCGGACGATCGGCGTGCTCGGACTGGCCTTCAAAGCCAACACGGACGATATCCGCGAATCGCCGGCGATTGATGTGATCGCGGGGTTATTGGAAATGGGGGCCCGGGTCAAGGTGTATGATCCTGTGGCTATGGATAACTACCGCCGCTTTTATTCCCGGCCGGAAGTGATTTTTGTTGGATCGGTCGTTCAGGCAGCGGCTGAAGCGGACGCCCTGGTTTTACTGACCGATTGGGACGAATTCCGGCATGTTGACTGGAAAGAAACAGCTTCTTCCATGAAGGGGAATGTCTTTATCGATGGGCGCAACCTGCTGCCCAAAGACGAGATGACCCGGTTCGGGTTTACATATTTAGGCATAGGCTGCTGAGCCGTTTGTGATGATCATTTATCAAGTTGTGAGAGCGGGTGTGCTGAATTGTCGCTAAAAACCAAGTCGGTATCCGTGGTTATTCCTGTATTCAATGAGCTCGAATGTATCGCCCGGCTGCACATGGAAGTGGTTGAGGTCTGTGAGCGGGAGGGATATAACTACGAAGTTATAATTGTTGACGACGGATCGACTGACGGCAGCGGCAAGGTGATCAAACAGCTGGCTCCTCTGAAATATGTTTGTCTGCGGCGAAACTTCGGACAGACAGCAGCTATGGACTGCGGGATCAAGCAGGCGGGGGGCGAGCTAATCGTGACCATGGACGGGGATCGGCAAAATGATCCGGCAGATATTCCTCGCCTGATCCGCTATCTGGAAGAAAACGATCTGGATGTGGTATCCGGGTGGCGCAAAGACCGCCAGGATCCGTTTATGAAAAAGCTTTCATCCCGGGCCGCCAATTTTATGCGCAACCTGATGATTAAAGACGGTCTGAATGACTCCGGATGCTCGCTTAAGGTATACCGGGCCGATTGCTTTAAAGGAATCAGCCTGTATGGGGAGATGCACCGCTTTATTCCGGCGGTGTTGAAAATCAAGGGTTTTAAAATCGGTGAATGTAAGGTGAATCACCGTCCCCGGACAACGGGAAAGACAAAATACGGCTGGAAGCGCGGTCTTAAAGGGCTGATCGACATGGTCAGCGTCTGGTTCTGGCACAAGTATGCCGTGCGGCCGCTCCACTTGCTGGGCGGGATGGGGGCAGTTTTTTTTGCGGCCGGTTTCATGATCAGCGCGGTAGGCGTGATCTTTCATTTTGCCGGCATTGAGCTGTTCCGCTATTTCTTGCCGGTGCTGGCCTCCTTTCTTTTAATTTCCGGCATACAATTTTTCCTTTTCGGCCTGATTGCCGACATGTTATCCAAAAATTATTTTGAAACAACGTCAGATCAGCCGTACAGCGTGCGCGAAGTGTATGAAAGCCGTGATTCTTTGCCCAAAAGATCCGTTTTGTAGATCAAGACAAGCGCTTTCTATACTATAAATGCCGGCGGTCGAATCGATTCCGGCGCAGCTTTGGCACTGGGGGTAAAGGGTTAAATGTCGCCTGGAAAAATCAGGGCTTTTTTGATCAATAACGGCGGGTTTATAGTAGTCTCTATTATGCTTTCTGTGGTTTATTTGATCTCTTTTCAATTTGTGCCGGCTGTGTTAACCATAGAGATGATGACCGCTAAAGACGACCAGGGACAACTATTCTATAACCGGGGCTTGGGGTTCAGAGAAAGCGACAGCGTCAGCTTTCCTGTGGCAGGTTCGGGCGAATTTGAAAAATATCAACTGATGCTGCCCAGGGCCGGTATAGCATCAATACGTATCGATCCGCTTTCACAAAGGGGAGAATTTTATATACGATCCATCTCTGTTGACGCGATGGGTAAACGCATTACCCTGGAAAAAGACGAGCTGCGGGAGGCGATAAAGCCGCTTCACCAGGTGGCGCTGTATTATCAGGATCACCTGGTGCGGGGAGTTTCCCGAGGCAACGACCCCTTCTTTGAGTTTACCGGCCTTAATAATTTTAACCGTCACCCAGTTTATCTGCGCGTATTGATTCTGCCGGCCTTGCTGGTGTTGGTTTGGGGTATTAAGCGGTTCTTTTCCGGCAATCAGGGAGAGCTATTTTTTGCCTTGTTTTTACTGGTATTTGCCCTGCCGGCCCTGCATCCCTTGTTTTTTTCGCTAATTTTGTCCATATTGGCGTTAGCCCTGTATATGTATCTTCTATACAAAAAATCAATAGCCAAGCCTGAGCTTCCCGCATATGACCGCTCACCCTTTACCGGCGCCAATTGGCTGCGTAACAAGAGATATTTATACCGGGGCTGTTTTATTCTGATCTTGCTCCTGGCTTTTCTGCTCCGCTTCACAAACTTAACCATCCTTGATCCATATACCGATGAATACAGCCATATTCTGGCCGCCGCAGAATATCTGGATACGGGTGTTTTAGAATACTGCCGGGCAAGTCTTGTTACATACCTTAATGTGCTATTTTACCGGCTGGGCAACCCTTCTGATTTTCATGATTATGTTTTTTGGGGCAGGCTTCCCGGTGTTATTTTCAGCACTTTAACCGCGATACCGCTTTACTTGATTACCCGCAGAATCTCGCCGCCGGTGGCCCTGATCTCGATGTTCCTGTGGGCGACTTCGCCTTGGTCTGTCGGTGTGGCCAGAACTGTCCGCGAATATGCCTATTACCCGTTTTTCATTATGCTGGGCGCATTACTGCTGATTAATTTTTTCGAGCTCATGTTAACCAGCAAAGTCAAGCTTCAACTAATGTCGCTGCTCTGCTTGATGCCGGTAATCGCGCTGGTTTTTTATGCTTTTCGTATTGATCCCTATTCCACTTTAAGAATCAGCTTACTGGTTTACGCCGGAATTGCCGCATACTACCTCTCAATTTATTTGTGCCGGTTTAAGGAGCAGGCTAAAAAGAATAAGCTTGTTTTAATCGGCGTTATAGTCGCTTCAAGCTTTGTGGCACGATGGATGTTTGCTTACGCGCAAAGATCCGGACATATAAGCTTAGATAATTTACAGCTCTCCGACTACTGGCTGCATGTTTTTCTTGTTCCCGGAAGCCCGAGCACTCCGCTGCATTGGTGGGGAGAATACCATTTTATGGCGGTGGCGGTATTTATTCTCGGCCTGGGCTTTTTTTATGCTGTGATGAACAAACATTGCCGCCGCGGCTATTTTCTGCATGCCGCCGTATTTTCGGTATTGCTTCTGTTTTATATATTCTTTTTTGACCGGTATTACCGGCCGCGCTATATTTTTTATGCTCTTCCTTTCTTTACCCCCCTGGTTGCCGTATCTGTTTATGCCTTGCTTGATTATGCCCGTAAGCTTAAAGCCGGGCCTTTGAAAATTGCCGGAAGTTTGGCTGTTGCCCTGTTTCTGTTTCAGATAATCAATTTCAACCATATTCTTTACCCGGTATTATCCGACGCGCATGGTTTTGTCAGAACAACCGATGAACACCACTACTCGCTCAAAAGCACTATGGCGTTGTTGGAAGAAAAAATCAGCCCAAGCGATGTTTTTATCACGACCGTTGCCCGGACCGCCATCCAGCTTAATTTCAATGTAGACAGCGACAGGCTGTATAGCTATTCCTTTAAAAGGGAAGATCGTTTCGATAGGGTCGCTGAAATCATAGAAAAATACCCTCAGGGTTTCATGATTTTAGACTGGCGCCGAAACGGCCTTTTTGCTGAAGGTTTCCCGACAGATGGGCAATTTATGATCGGCGACTATACGGTAGAGGTTATTCAGAATAAAGACGGAATGCATGTTTACCGGTGGCAGCGGTGAGAATGCTGATGCTGAATTACGAGTTTCCTCCGCTGGGCGGGGGCGCCGGAAACGCAAACCGCTATATTTTAAAAGAGCTGGCCCGGTATCCGGATCTACGGATAGACCTGGTCACCGCCTCAACGGATCGATACCGGCGCGAGCAGTTCTCGGAGAATATAAGAATACATTACCTGAATATAAACAAAAAAGACGGAAGCCTGCAATACCAGACCGACCGGGATCTGCTGATTTACGCCTGGAAAGCATACCGGTATTCCCGGAAATTGATCAAAGAATACCAATACGACCTGTGCCATGCTTTTTTCGGCATACCTTGCGGCTACCTGGCGATGAAGTTGGGCCTGCCCTATATTGTCAGCTTGCGGGGCAGCGATGTGCCTTTCTATAACCGCCGGTTTTATTGGCCGGACAGGCTGTTTTTCAGGTATTTGAGTAAAAAAATATGGCGGAAAGCGCATAAAGTGATTGCCAACTCCGCGGGGCTTAAGGAGCTTGCTCAATCCGCATGCCCGGGTCAGGAAATAGATGTGATCGGTAACGGAGTTGATTTACAGGAGTTTTGCCCCGCGGATGAAAATAAAAAAGAGGTAGGCGGCAAGATAAGGCTGATCTCTGTCGGTCGACTGATTGAGCGGAAAGGCTACCGGTATTTAATTGAGGCGTTAAAAGATCTGCCTGACGTCGATCTGCAGCTGATCGGTGAAGGAAACTTAAGAAAAGAGCTGGAAGAGCTGGCGTTTAAATACGGTATTCCGGTGCAGTTCCTGGGCAACATTAGTCATCAGCATCTGCCACGTTATTTGCTCCAGGCCGATATTTTTGTGCTCCCTTCCTTAAACGAAGGGATGTCTAACTCCGTTCTGGAAGCGATGGCCTGTGGCCTGCCGGTTATAACCACCGATACAGGCGGAAGCAAGGAGCTTGTTCAGGGCAACGGTTTTCTTGTTAAGAAGGGAGACGCCCAGGATTTGCGCAGAGCAATCGAAATATTTATCAGGGATAAAAGTCTGATCGGGGTTATGGGTAAAAAATCCAGGGAAAATGCCGAAAAAATGAGCTGGAGAGGAGTCGTCGCCGCTTACAGCGAGCTATACGTCAGTTGTTATCTGCTGTAGCGCCATAGCGTATATGGTAATGTATAGTATTACAATATTGCCTATGTAATAATTTTGCATCTTAATATAAATCTGAGAATTGATGATATAATGCTAATAAAACGAGGAGTGCGCTTGTGAAAAAAACCCGAATATCAAAACGACGCTGGCTATTTTTACCCGTTGAAACGATAGCCCGGGAATTAACTGCCAAAACACTGCTGGCATGTGTGGCTGCCGAAAGAGGTTGGGGTATAATTGTGGGGGAAAAAAAGACGGTCCGCAGGAAACAAGAGAAATTGCCTCGTGGCACCTTTATCGAAAAGAGTATTCATCCAGGGCGAATAAAAGATATTAGAAAAGCAAAAGAAAATGGCAATCGAGTATCCGCGTGGTGTGAGGAAGGCTTGAATTATCTTAATAGAGACGATTATTGCCAAAGGCGGCTTGAATCGCAATCATTTGATGCCCTTGATTATTTCTTTGCTTGGGGCAAACAGCAAGCAGATGATATTTCAGACGCCTTGGGGGTGAACGAAAAAATTGTACTTTCCGGCAACCCTCGTTTCGACCTGTTGCGACCAGAACTGCGAAACATATTCGTTAAATCGGCAAATGAAATTCGGCGGCGGCACGGAAATATTATTTTAGTTAATACAAAATTTTCAACTGTTAATAGCAATAGAAGAATTGAGGATTTTGATTATGTTGCTTTCCTGCACTCAACAGGAAAAATAAAAACTCAGGAAGACAAAGATTTGATTTGTCGATATGTTGATTTAAATAAGCGCCTATTCTCCTTTTTTCAAGATCTGTTACCTGTTTTATCTAAAAACTTTAGCAATCATACAATAGTTGTCCGCCCGCATCCTTCGGAGAATCACGCGCCATGGGTAGAGAAAACTAAAAGCCTGTCAAATGTTAAGGTCCTGTTTGAAGGTAATGTTAATGAATGGCTGATGGCTGCCGATGTGATGATTCATAATAATTGTACAACCGGAATTGAAGCTTTTTTGTTGGAAAGAGCCGCGATCTCTTATCGTCCGATCAAGGATGAAATCGTAGAGCATCAGTTGCCTAATGAGGTAAGTTTTCAGGCTGCCAACACGGAGGAGCTAATTTCTTTTGTTCATCACTTAGTTGCCAACAAGAACAGCCCATTACAAGAGGAACGTGACAAGAAGGTGAATTTTACTCGAAAATATATTGCTAATATTGACGGAAAGCTTGCTTGTGAAATTATTATGGATTACATGGACAGGCTTGATTTGCCAATAATTGAAGGCGTGTTTCCTTTAGAAGAAGGTCTTTTGAAAGTGCTGGAAAAAAAGGCAAAGAACCTGAAAGGAAAAATAAAGCAACAAGTTAACACTGCACATAAATATGAGTATCTATATTATAAGCAAAAGTTTCCGGGTATTACGCTTACAGAAATAGATTATCTTCTACATGAGCTGCGTAAAGCCTCAGGCAGATTTTTAGATATTCAAATAGCACCGGTGGATGAGAACACCTTTTGTTTTTTCCGTCCGTAGTAAAATAAAAAGTACAACGAATACATGCCGTCAACAGGAAAAGGTAAGGTAATGAAGCGAATAGATTTTCTGGGAGCACCCGGGGTTGGCAAGACGACGCTATACAATAGTTTGCTTCAGCAACGCGGTCGTCACGAAAAATGGCTGACGGTGGAGGAGGCAAAACTCCTCATTGCAAAAAGGTATGTGCGCAATAATTTTTACTCAATTAAAGAACTTGCCAGATTACTAATCCTTAACACTGTGAAAAAAAGAGTGCTGCAAAATAAATTAAGTGAGAATATATGCAATTCCTTAACTAAACAGGCCTTGAAAGACAAGTTGGATGATTGGATGCCGTTTATTGATTTGTGTGGTGAAAGTCTCGGAGACCTCAGTAAACCATCATATTATCGCTTTTTATTGGCCAAGTGGTTGCTAAGTCAATTGGATGACGTGGTCTTGGTGGAGTCAGTTGATTTTAATTACACTGTTCTGTTCGACGAATCACTTTCACAAAGAGCAACCGG
>JAGXSR010000119.1 GCA_018333405.1 Dethiobacter sp.
TTGATCACCCCTGGTTTGAGGATGTTTCTAACAATTACTTGTTTGCAACTGTGCATTATTGGCACCGCATATTATCCCCCAAACCAGGTGAATGTATCCTGAAAACAATACGGTGAATGAGTTGAGCGACATGGGCTGTTTTACCGGTTGCGCGCCGCGGGAATTGCCGTCCTCGGCCGCAGCATAAGGAAGCCGTATGAGGATAACGTGAAGAGCAAAATATGTCGGGGAGTTTGAAGTCCCGGCAAAGCAGAGCAAAAAAGGACTGAAACAAAACTTTGAAAAAAGAAAATCCGGGCACGGCATGCCGTGCCCCTGCATTGAAAATCCGATCTCCCTCCGGGCCTAAGGCGAGGGCAATTTGGATTTCACCCTTCTGCCGGCGCACCCGGGTTGCGGGGGCAGAAGGGGTCTGCTCAGAAAGGCAGTCGCCAGGGGTGGATCAGCGAAAACGGCCCTGATCGATTCAAGCGGTTTCCTCTTTCTTCTTCCGCCTTGTGTCCCGGGTGACCAGGATCGGTTTTTCCCGCTTCATAATCACCTCGCGGGTAATAATGCAGCGGCCGATATCATCGCGGGAAGGAAGTTCAAACATCACGTCTAAAAGCACCTCTTCCATGATCGCCCGCAGGCCCCGGGCGCCGGTACTGCGCTTGATCGCCTCATCGGCAATAGCCTGCAAAGAGCCCTCTTTAAATTCCACGGATACATCATCCAGCTCAAACATCTTCTGATATTGTTTGACCAAGGCATTGCGCGGCTCAGTGAGAATGCGCACCAGCGCCTCGTGGTCCAGAGCATCAAGGGTGGCGATAATCGGGATACGGCCGACAAATTCCGGGATCAGGCCGTATTTAAGCAGATCCTGAGGCAAAATTTGTCTTAAAATATCGCCCACTTTTTTATTATCCCGCCCGGTCACCTCCGCGCCGAAACCAATTCCCTTTTTACCGACGCGGTTCTGGATGATTTTCTCCAATCCATCAAAAGCGCCCCCGCAAATAAAGAGGATATCAGTGGTATCAATCTGCATAAATTCCTGATGGGGGTGCTTGCGCCCCCCCTGCGGTGGCACGCTGGCCACTGTTCCTTCCAGGATCTTCAGCAGAGCTTGCTGCACTCCTTCACCGGAAACGTCCCGGGTAATGGATGGATTGTCGGTTTTGCGGGCAATTTTATCAATCTCGTCAATATAGATAATCCCTTTTTCCGCTTTTTCCAGGTCATAATCGGCGGCCTGGATAAGCTTAAGCAAGATATTTTCCACATCTTCGCCCACATATCCCGCTTCGGTCAGGGAGGTAGCGTCCGCGATGGCAAAAGGCACGTTCAACATCCGGGCCAGGGTCTGCGCCAGCAATGTTTTACCTACGCCGGTAGGGCCGACCATAAGGATGTTGCTCTTCTGCAGCTCCACATCTTCCAGTTTCTGAGCGGCATTGATCCGCTTGTAGTGGTTGTATACAGCCACAGAAAGATTCTTCTTGGCCTCTTCCTGGCCGATGACATACTGATCCAGAATCTGCTTGATATCCTGGGGCTTTGGAAGCTCCATCAGCCCGAAATCATTGTCTTCCCCGATCTCTTCTTCAATAATTTCATTGCACAGCTCAATACACTCATCACAGATATAAACGCCGGGTCCGGCCACCAGTTTGCGCACCTGCTCCTGCGTTTTCCCGCAGAACGAACATTTAAGCTGTCCTTTATCGTCACTAAATTTAAACATAGGTTAGATTCACCTCGTCTGTTTTTAAGGTCGGTGAACCAGGATATCATCAATAATCCCGTATTCTTTCGCTTCCTGGGCTGAGATAAAAAAATCGCGATCCGTATCCTGAGAGATTCGCTCCACCGGACGGCCGGTATGGGCAGACAGGATCTGGTTTAAAGTCTCCCTGATCTTCAATATTTCCCGGGCCTGGATCTCAATGTCGGCTGCCTGCCCCTGAGCGCCGCCCATCGGCTG
The DNA here is from genome assembly GCA_018333405.1 of Dethiobacter sp. Classification (GTDB taxonomy): domain Bacteria; phylum Bacillota; class Dethiobacteria; order DTU022; family DTU022; genus JAGXSR01. The sequence goes on from JAGXSR010000119.1 coordinate 1,970, forward strand.
GTGCAGCATAACCCGCGAGTGCGTCAGGGCATATCTTTTCCCCTTTGCTCCGGCGGCCAGAAGCACCGCCCCGAAGCTCGCCGCCAGACCGACACAGATGGTGGAGACCGCCGGCTTGATATACTGCATGGTATCATATATGGCCATGCCGGCATAAACCGCTCCGCCGGGCGAGTTAATATAAAGATTTATATCCTTATCCGGATCTTCCGATTCCAGAAACAGCATCTGTGCTACAACCAGGTTGGCCACATAGTCATCAATGGCGCTGCCTAAGAATATGATCCGGTCTTTCAGCAGACGGGAGTATATATCGTATGCCCGTTCCCCCCGGTTAGTCTGCTCCACGACCATCGGCACTAATATGCTCATACTTTAACCAATCCTCCCCAGTACACCAACTGATCTGCTATTCACTCTGATGGGCGCCTTTTTTTACGGTGGTGATCTGTGCTGCGCTGACCAACAGGTCTATGGCCTTGCGTATCCGGATCTCTTCTTTGAGCGAAAACCGGCCCTGATTTTCCAAATAATTCCGGACTCGCTCTGGTTGATCATTATATTGGGCGGTGATACCGTCAATCTTCTCCTCTACTTCGCTTTCTTCCGCTGCAATTCCTTCTTTGGTGATCAGGGCGCCCAGCACCAAGCCGGCTTTAGCTTTTTCTGTCGCCTCATCCCGCTTTTCTGCACGCAGCTCATCGATCGATTTTCCGGAGAGCTCACAAAACTTCTCCAAGGTTAAGCCAGGGTAACGTAAGTGCAGATATTGCTTCATATCAGCGAGCATCTTGTCAATCTGCCGCTCGATTAAAATCTCAGGCATCTCCACCTGGGAGGCTTCCGCTACTTTTTTAATCAGCGTATCCTCCAGTTCGGCCCTGGCCTGATCCAGCGCATTTTGCTCCATCTGTTCCCTGATCTGGGTCCTAAATTCAGCCAGGGTATCTTTGTCGCTTACTGTTTTGGCAAATTCATCGTCTAGCTCCGGGAGCTTCTTTTCTTTAATCTGCTTGACAGTGACCTTAAACAGCACTTCTTTTCCGGCCAATTTTTCATTGCGATAATTTTCAGGAAAAGTTAACTTAATTTCCTTCTCTTCTCCGGTAACGGCGCCGATCAGCTGCTCTTCAAAGCCGGGAATGAAACTGCCCGACCCCAGTTCTAAAGCGTAATTTTCCGACTCTCCGCCGGCATAAGGCTCATCGTTAACAAACCCTTTAAAATCGATTATAACCAGATCGCCCATGGCGGCGGCGCCTTCCTCCTTCGGCTCCATCCGGGAATGCTGCTCCTGTATCAACCGAAGAGCATGTTCCACCTGGTCATCGGTGATCTCCACTTCTTCCTGCTCCGCTTCGAGGCCTAGATACTGGCCCAATTCAACGGGAGGAATTACTTCTATCGTAGCATGGACAATTAGCGGCTTGCCTTGTTCAATTTGCACCAGCTTAAAATCCGGCTGGCCTATCGGTTCAACAGCCGCCTCTTCCACGGCTTGCTCATAAGCAGGCGGCAATAAAATCTCCAGGGCTTCTTCATGGAGAGCTTCCGGGCCAAACCTCGATTCCAGGATCCGGCGCGGCACCTTGCCTTTGCGGAATCCCGGCAAGCTCACTTTCTGCACAACTTTTCGGTATGCCTTGTCCAGGGCGGTGTCTACCTCCGGTGCGGCGACCTCAATTTCTAATTTAACCTTGTTGTTTTCTATTTTTTCCCACCTAGTCAGCATTTATGCTCCTCCCTTTGCTTTCATATCATATGCTTCATGCAGTATAGTAAACTACTTCTTAAAATAAAGATGAACAAGACTCTTCCCCATAAAGGCATCGAAACATGCTTATTTTAACATAGTACCAAAATCATGACAACTTATTCCGGCGCCCAACTAAATCCATGGTGATTGTGGCGATCTTTTGGGGGCCGCGGTAAAGACAAAATATTCACTTGGATTCGACTGTAAATAATCTTGATTTTTATTAGAAAAGATTATACAATAGCTGCGAAGAAGCGAATGAACATTCATTCATTTTATTTCTTCAGGGGGTTGACTTTGGCTAAACGCACCGGCGAAAAGTACTATGCCATTCTTGAGGCCGCAGTAAAAATTATAGCCCGGCATGGCTACCACCGGACCAGGGTTGCCGATATTGCCCGTGAGGCGGGCGTGGCCGACGGCACGGTATATATATATTTCTCAAAAAAAGAAGATGTTTTAATCTCGCTGTTTCAGGTGATGATGGCCCGTTTTGTGGATGGGCTGCGCCTGCAGATGAAACAATGCCGGGATGCCAATGAAAAATTAATGACCGTGATCAGTTACCATCTGGCCACTCTTGAAAATCACCCGGAACAGGCCAAAGTGACGCAAATTGAGCTAAGGCAGATCGACCAGGAGATCAATGAAGGGATTTCGGGACCTCTGATGGAGTATTTTAAAGTAATCGAGGAGGTGATCGAAGAAGGAAAAAACGAGGGGCTCTACCGCCAGGACCTGGACGTCAGGACTGCGCGAAAAGTAATCTTCGGCGCAGTAGACGAAGTGGTCACCTGTTGGGTTATGTCTAAAAAACCATATACCTTAAGCAAACTGGCCGGCCCTGTTTTTCACCTGCTTGTCCGGGGCTTGCAATAGCCTGACGGACCAAATCTGTAAAAATAAGCAGTAAGGAGGTTTAACCATTGTCCGTAAAAGAAATCAAGAAAGTGGCCGTACTCGGCGCCGGTGTGATGGGCGCCACGATCGCCGCTCACCTGGCTAATGTTGGCATTCCCTCGTTTTTGCTGGATATCGTCCCTCGCGACCTGACCCCGGACGAAATGAAAAAAGGCTTAACCCTGGAAAGCCCGGCGGTGCGCAACCGGCTTTCCAATGCGGGAAAGGAGGCGCTGATCTCTAAAAAAGCCAGCCCGATGAACCCTCTTTATAAAAACGAGTCTGCTGATCTGATCACACCCGGCAACTTCGAGGATGATATGAACAAGCTGAAGGGTGTTGATTGGGTAATCGAAGTCATCGTTGAGAATATGGAGATTAAGAAAAAAGTATTCAAAAACGTCGAACAATATATCCTCCCAGGAACGCTTGTCAGCACCAATACATCAGGGCTATCGATCAACGAAATGGTTTCGGAATGTTCAGAAGAGTTCCGCAAGTGTTTTCTGGGGACTCACTTCTTCAATCCGCCTCGTCATATGAAGCTTTTAGAGATTATCCCCTGCAAAGAGACATCCAAAGAAGTGCTGGATTATATGCATACCTTCAGTGATAAGGTACTGGGCAAGGGGGTGGTTTTCGCCAAAGATACACCCAACTTCATTGCCAACCGTATCGGCACCTACGCCATGATGTATACGATCAAGCTGATGGAAGAGATGGATTTAAGCATTGAGGCGGTGGACGCTATTACCGGCCCGCCCATGGGCCATCCCAAGTCTGCTTCTTTCCGAACCCTGGACATGGTCGGTTTGGATACATTCCTGCATGTAGCCAAGACCTGTGAAGACAAATCAGACAACCCGGCGGAGAAAACGGTAATGGCCGCGCCTGAGTGGCTGTCAAAGATGGTAGCGATGAAGCTGCTTGGAGATAAAACCAGAGGCGGTTTTTACAAAAAAGCCAAGGGAGAAGGCGGCAATCAAAAACTGACTCTGGATTACAAAACCCTGGAATATCGCCCCACAGAAAAAGTCAGGTTTGACATCTTAAAAAAAGTAAAGCAGGAAGAAGATCTGCATAAGGGATTCAAGATGCTGATCGAAGGAGAGGAGCCGGCCAGCCAATTTGCCTGGAAACTGACCAAGCAGTTTTTGCTTTACTCCGCCGGCCTGATTCCCGAAATTGCCGACGATATCGTAAACGTAGACCGGGCCATGCGCTGGGGATTCAACTGGAAACTAGGCCCGTTTGAAAGCTGGGATGCGATCGGCCTCAAAGCAAGCGTGAAGAAGATGAGGGCCGAAGGCGATACTATCCCCGCTGTAGTCGAGGAGATGCTTGCTAGCGGATTCACCTCGTTCTATACGGAGGACGCGGCCGGCAATCTCTACTATTATGACTTTGCGGCCAAAAAGTATCTGCTCGCGCCACTGCCGGCGCAAAAAGTGGAACTGCCGGTAAAAAGTCTGCACTATATCATTAAAGGAAACAAGCTCTATGCCGCGGATCCCTCACCGATCAGATTAGCCGCCCTGAAAAAACAGAACAAGGTGATCAAGAGCAACGATGACGGCAGCCTGATCGATATCGGTGACGGCGTGGTCTGCCTGGAGATGCACTCCCCGCGCATGGCGATCAGCCCAGCGTTTACCGAATTCTGCTTCGAGGCGGTTGAGGAGGCCGAGACAAACTGGGTAGCCATGGTCGTCGGCAACGAAGCGGAAAACTTCTGCGTGGGCGCTAACGTAGCCTTAGTGATGATGGCGGCGCAAAGCGGCGAGTGGGAAATGCTCGGGCGCTCCGTCAAAGCGTTCCAGGATTCGGTAATGCGCTTTAAATACTGCCGCATACCGGTGGTGGCGGCGCCCCATGGCATGACCTTAGGCGGGGGCATGGAGATCTGCGTACACTGCGATCGCGTCCAGGCGGCGGCGGAGACCTATATCGGCCAAGTGGAAATGGGCGTAGGACTAATCCCGGGCGGCGGCGGCCACAAAGAGCTGCTGATCCGTTATATCGAAGGCCTGCCCGCCGATGTTCCGGTAAATATGCTGCCGATTGTGCAAAAACCGTTTGAGTATATCGCTATGGCCAGGGTGGCTTACAACGCCCGGGAAGCGCAGGAGCTTAAATTCTTCCGCTCTACCGACCGGGTGACCATTAATAAGGACTACCTGATCGCTGACGCCAAACAAACGGCGCTGGCTATGGCTATCGAAGGATATCGGCCGCCCGCGCCAAAACCGATTAAAGTACTGGGGAGCGACGGCATTGCCGCTTTCAAGGCCGGAGTGCAAACGATGCTGTGGGGAGGATACATCAGCGAACACGACCAGAAGATCGCCGGTGAAATCGGCTTCGTTTTAAGCGGTGGCAATATCACTCCGGGCGCCCTGGTCAGCGAACAATATCTATTGGATATTGAGCGGGAAGCATTCCTGCGTCTCTGCGCGGAAGAGAAAACCCACGAGCGGATCACCGCCATTCTCACCACCGGCAAGCCATTACGGAATTAAGGAGGGATTACTGATGAAAGAAGCTGTCATCGTTTCCAGTGTTCGCACAGCGATCGGCAGGGCTCCCCGGGGCACACTGCGTTATACCAGGCCGGAAGACATGGCCGCTGTCGCTGTTCAAGAAGCGCTGGCCCGGGCCAAAGGCCTTGACCCCGCTGAGATAGATGATCTAATTCTGGGCTGCTCGTTCCCGGAGGGGGAGCAGGGCATGAATGTGGGCCGCATGGTCGGATTGCAGGCCGGACTGCCGGATACCGTTTCCGGCTTAACCGTAAACCGCTTCTGCTCCTCGGGGCTGCAGGCTATCTCCATAGCTGCGGAAAGAATCATGCTCGGCTATGCGGAGGTCATGATGGCCGGAGGAGTTGAGAGCATGAGCCTGGTACCCATGGGCGGGAACAAGCTCACCCCCAACCTGACCCTGGTCGATCAGCGGGTTGAAGCGTACACCCCTATGGGCATCACCGCCGAGACCGTAGCCCAGCGTTACAATATCTCGCGGGAAGACCAGGACAAGTTTGCCGTCCGCAGCCATGAACGGGCAGGCGCCGCGATCAAGGAGGGCCGTTTTAAAAGCGAGATTGTTCCGTTGAAAGTGATCACCCGCAGCGTCAGCCCCGACGGCAAAGTGAAGGAGAAAGAAAGCGTATTTGACACCGATGAGGGAGTCCGCTTTGACACCAGTTTTGAATCACTGTCGCAGCTGCGACCCGTGTTTAATGCCCGGGGCAGCGTTACCGCCGGGAACTCCTCCCAGACCAGCGACGGCGCCGCGGCAGCAGTGCTGATGTCTGCACAAAAAGCCGCCTCTTTAGGAATGAAGCCGATGGGTCTCTTCCGCGGTTTCGTCGTAGCAGGCTGCAACCCGGACGAGATGGGTATCGGCCCGGCTGTGGCTATTCCGAAGCTATTAAAACACGCTGGTCTTAAGATTGAAGAGATCGATCTGTTCGAGTTAAACGAGGCCTTTGCCTCCCAGGCTCTCTACTGTGTGCGCAAACTGGAGATCGACCCGGAAAAGGTAAACGTTAACGGCGGAGCCATCGCTTTAGGGCACCCCTTAGGCTGCACCGGGGCTAAGCTCACCGCCACCTTGCTGCATGAGATGGCCCGCCGCGGCTCCCGCTACGGCATCGTTTCCATGTGCATCGGAGGGGGCATGGGCGCAGCCGGCCTCTTTGAGCGCATCTAGCAAGCAAAACGGTACACCGGGGACGGGACCTGGTGTACCGCTTTTTGCCATGTCAGGGACGTCAGACTGTACAGTCCGCTATCGCCGTCTCCTCTCCAAATTAATTATCAAAATAATCTTACCGACCAGGCTATTTAATGCGTGAAAGGAATGCCGGCAGCCCGCCTGATCTGCCGGCTGTTTACTCGCTTACTGTGGCTGCTCTGTCTCGCCCGGCTGAAGACCAAGAGGCCGTGTAGGAATAGTTAAGGTAACAGTTACTGTGGCTGGTGAATTTGTGGCCGGGGAAGCGCCGGTAAAGGTAATGGCGCCGGTATGAGTACCAAATCCTAACCCTGAGGTGGTGGCCTGCACAACTACAGTGTCTGTTTCTGTTGCAGTTGTGCCGCTGATCGGTATTACTCTTAACCAGGCTCTGTTATCCGTTGCCGACCAGCTTAAAGTTCCTCCCCCCGGGTTGGTCACATTTACCGTTCCGATAGTACTCCAACCAGTGCCTACCAACAGTGAACCGGATATTGTCGCAGGTGATACACGGAGCCAGGGGGGCAATAAGCTGCGCACATGTGTTCTGATTGTAGGAAGCAAAACCTGCAGATTATCTCCCGGACAGGCCGTAGCGCTTACCTCTCGATGTCCGGCAATCCGGTGAATGTTTCGCGTCCCCCAGGCAGTGGCAATATTAGCCGTCCCCCGAGGATCAAGGTTGCGCTGGTGAAACCTCCAGGCCAGTAACCGCTCTAAGCTTCGAAGCGCCGCCGCGCTGGGATGTCCTACCGGCGGGTCGTCTTCCCCTGGGTAGAATTGGCCCATGAGCGCAATGCCTACGCTGCGACTATTAGCAGGCGGTGCGTGGTCTCCCATAACATCCTGTGTGTTAAGCTGGGGATTATGTCTCCCCTGGAATATCCTGCCTTCACGGTCAATAACGAAGTGATAGCCGATGTCGGACCACCCCTTGCCCAACATATGGTCAATCAGCCGGATATCTCGCATAAGCTGTATGGAGTCGGCCTCAGTTCGAGGAATGTTGTGGTGGACGGTATGGTGAACGATGGCATGGGTAATGTTAATCTGTGAAACATTCCAAGGGTGCTCGGCACCGAGCCACTGGGGACGGAGTATTATTGTGGGTTGGGCGGGAGCGCCGAGCGTCGTGATAGCTTCAGGCGCCCTAAGGGGTTCACTGGGGACAGTTGCCTCGGGGACAGCGCTGTTATCAGCTACTACTACTCGAACAAAAGTAAGCGGCACACCGTCAGGAGGACTTATTTTTATTTCATAGTCGGTGTGCACGCCAAAGTCGAGCGGGGTATACAGATGGCTCCAGAAAAGGTTGGAAGGGCTTTCACCGGGACCAATATCTCCCCGGAAGTGAACCCACTTTGTCCAGGGCGCTTCATCTTTGCGGGTGCGGATTGCTACTTCAAAACTTCGGGGCTCGGCAGGGCCGCCGGCTAACCAGCCAACAGATAAGCCGGTGAAAGGAACCGGGCTTCTGCCGGTAAAGCTGTATGCTCCCTTCACTGCAAATAGCTGGTGCTCTTCCCATTCCAGAAAAGCAGAAGGTACGCCATGCTCAAGCGTCTTAGAGATAACGCGAGGTTCAGCGCCGGGCGAAGTGGTTACGGTGCTCTGTGCGAGCGTGGCGCCGGTCATGGATAACACAGACAATACACACAGGGCGCATGCTAAAACCAACCATTTACTAATGCTCATCATAAATCCTCCCTCAATCAGATTTGAATTTCAAAGGTATGTCCACAAAGTCCGGTTTATCGCCTTCTCTAGGAGATGACCAAAAAAGAGATAGAATCAAATCCGCGCCGTCCGCTACATGTTCAGGCACTTGTATGTCAAAGGTAAAATACATCCAATAGGACGACCCTCGCAGATGCTCTTCTATTATGACAGGATCTCTTGTAAAACCGGGAGCCCGCGCGCCCATTCCTAGGCCGGAGTCCAATACATTTTGATCGGCATCACGCAGCACATAGTGAACTTCCTTAAGATTATCCACTCCGGATACGCTAAATTTGCGCCCCACCACCTCACCCGGCGCGGGAGCGAACACTTTTATTGAACGTGACTGGGCAACAATATCCGGCAGATAATGAATACCGGCAAGAGATCTAAAAAATATCTCTTCGTGCGCTATGGGCACAAACCTGACCGGTAAACCTGTGGCTTCAATATAAACCACATCATAAAGATCTTCGAGCGCGATCTGTTGGCCAGGGGAAGGTTTACTGAAACTTACCCTTACCGCCACCTCTTCTTCCATCACCAGCACATCAATGATTTCAACCAGACGCTCGAACGGCTCGAAGCCGCCTGTGCCGCTTCTGACAAACAGATATTGCTTGCCGCCAAATTCCTGGGCATTGACAAAATATGCTACGTCAAACTTCATGGAATTTTCAACCCAGCTTCTGACCTCTTCCGGGATTGCGGCGCCCTTTTCTAACTCTACCGGCCGAAATTCCACCTCTCTTCCGGTAACAATCTCTATCCAAACAGGCTCGGCGTAAATCTGCAGCGGCTCTGCTAAGTTTACATCCTTGCTAAACTCAGCCCAGGCTACGATCTTATATCTGCCCGGCTGGTCTAAGGAGAAGGTATAATTTTCTGTCCACCACCCTCCAAGATCAAGTTCGCCGGGATAAAGGTTAAGTTTTACCGGACTCACCAGACCCGGTCCGGGGATATTTGACGTCATTACCAGGTTCCCCTCATCGTAAACCCTGAAAAACAGAAATTTATCGGCGCCCCAAACTGTAAGCGGGTTATCACCCAAATTGTACAGTTGTTGGCTTAACCAGATTAACTCGCCGGCATGATAGTGAGTCTTGACTAGCCCCGAGACCACTTTTAACGCAGCCAGATCATCCGCATTTTCTTTTTTTCGGTCGGTCGCCACATCAACCGGCTCGTTCCGCGTGAACAAGGCTATGCCGGCAAAAACCAGCGACAATACCGCTAAAATCAAAACTGCTGAAATAAGCACTTTGTTTTTTATCTTCGTTTCCTCCTTTTCTTTTCTGTCTCTGACCGGAAGCTAAAACCGGGACACCGCGCCGTATTTTGTCCATGGAATCTTTCAATATTAACCTCCATGCTGCGACAACCGCGTATAGCGGTATCATGAGGATATCTTAGTTGCATCCCTAAAGCTTTATCTCATATTTGTTTCAGTCCGCAGGTTAAAGCTAGGCCATGTCAAAACAATCTAGGAAAAAGTGAGATATAACTGTGGCTATTGTTACCGGTATGGATGCAGATAGGCAACGTAGGTGTGAAGTAGGATTTTAGCAATTATTATTTCGTCTTTGCTTTCCATTTTACCCCCCCCCAGAAAATATGTCAAGGAACTTTTGTCCGTTTGTGGCAGAAAAAGGGGGGCAAGGAAA
>JAGXSR010000120.1 GCA_018333405.1 Dethiobacter sp.
CCCTGTCCTGCTTCACCTGCCGGCGCTTTAAAGCGCCGGCAGGCGGTAAGATGTCCCGGTTGCGCTTCCACCCGCGGCGGGCGGGAGCGGCGGCACTCCTCTTCGGCCATACCGCAGCGGGGTTCAAAGATACAACCCGGAGGCAACTGGTCCGGCCGCGGGATATAGCCGGGAATAGAAGATAAGCTGGTCTGCTTCTTGCCGGCGTCAACCCGCGGCACGCAGCCCAGCAACCCCCGGGTATAGGGATGCAGACTATTTTTAAATACCTGGCCAATCGAACCTTCTTCCATCATCTCTCCGGCATACAACACTCCGACCCGCCGGCAGATGCGCGCTACAACCCCCAAATTATGGGTAATGTAGAGAATAGCCGTCCGATATTCCGCTAAAAGCTCATGAATTAAATCCAGGATCACCGCTTCGGTGGTTACATCCAGCGCTGTGGTCGGTTCGTCCATGATGATCAGCTCAGGGTTTGTGACCAGGGCGGCAGCGATCATTACCCGCTGCAGCATTCCTCCGCTAAGCTGGTGCGCGTATCGCCCGGCGACCAACCCGGGATCAGGCATACGCACTTTGTGCAGCATTTCGATGGCCATGGCTTTGGCTTCCGCTTTGGACAGGTTTAAGTGTGCGCGGGCCACTTCCGCAATTTGGGCGCCTACCGGTATAGATGGGTTAACAGCCGCTACCGGATCCTGATGAACCATTGTGATTCGCGCCCCCCAGATCCGCCGCATCTCGGATCCGGAGCGCTTGCTTAAATCTTCGCCGCTTAAAAGCACCGAACCGCTGCTGATCCGGCCGTTGGCCGGCAAGTGGCGCACGATAGCGCGGGCCAAGGTGGTCTTACCTGACCCGGACTCGCCTACCAGCCCGTAAATCTCTCCGGCGGCAATATTAAGCGAAACATAGCGCACGGTGTCCAGCGAACCCATTTCCGTATTGTAGGTTACGCTAATATTCCGTATATCCAGCACAGCCTCATTTCCTGGCGCCGGCACACTAAGCCTAGACATCGCTCACCCCGCCCGGCAATAACATTCTGCGCAGACCATCGCTCATAAAGCCCACGGAGACGACCAGCAGCATGATCGCCCCTGCCGGGAAATATAGAACCCAGCGGGCCTGGTGAAACCAGGTGCGCGCTTCACCGACCATCAGCCCCCAATCCGGCGACGGCGGCTGTACGCCCAGCCCCAGAAAACCCAAAGAGGCAGTCAAAAAGATAGCGTAAGAAAAACGCATCGACGCTTCCACAGCCAGATGCGGCAGAACATTGGGAAAGATCTCTTTAAACACTATATAAACGCTGCTCTCGCCACGCAGCTTAGCCGCTTCCACGAATTGCCTGGTTTTTATATCCAGCACCACACTGCGCACCACCCGCGCCACCATCGGAATATATAAAAAGCCAACTACCAGGATTACGTTCACCCGCGAGGGACCCAATGAAAATAAGATTACCATGGCCAGCAGCAGAGGCGGGACGGACAGAATCACATCCATCACCCGCATCATGAATTCGTCAAGCAGGCCGCCCTTGTACCCGGAAAACAAGCCCAGAGTCAAGCCTAAAACAACAGCCAGAACGGTGCCGGATCCGGCAACCAGATAGACATCGCGGCTGCCCACCAAAATACGGCTGAATATATCGCGGCCAAAATGGTCTGTGCCAAACAAAAACTCTTCCGAGGGCGGCTCAAGCCTTTCGGCTAACCTCTGTTCCGAATAGGTGTAGGGAGCGATCAAGGGGCCGACCAGGGCCATCAGCAAAAAGAAGCCGACCACAGCAAATCCGAGATAGGTGGCCGGGTATCGCCTGAACCGCTTCCAGGCGGCAGCAAAGCGCGATCGCCTGGAACGCTGACGTATTTGGGTGCTGTTCATGAGCGCCGTCTTTTCCTCCCCCCCGAAGAATCTGCACGGAAAATATTCGGCTTGAGGTCTCGGCGGCGCGCGGATGCAGCGGCCGCCGAAACCCGATCAATCGCTCTAAAAGCACAGATTACTGCTCCAGGTAAACCCGGCGCAGATCCAGGGCTGTACCCAATGTTGCGGTCGGCTTCAAACCCCGGACATGCGTCCGCGCGCCCCACATATTGTCAACAAAGAAGGGGATAATCACCGGGCCGCGTTCGATGAAGATCTCCTGGATCCGGTGGTAAAGCTGAACACGGGCAGCAGGATCCATCTCTTTGGCAGCCGCCGCCGCCAGTTCATCCAGCTCCGGATCGGACCAATGGCTTTCATTCCACGGCGCATCGGTGGTATAAGCCAGGTCCAGATAAGGCTGGGGATAGGGCCTGGAGCCCCAATCAGTGATCGCGAAATCCACCTCCAGCCACATATTGTCGGCGCCGTAATATACATCCGGCGGGACAAGTTGAATCTCCACATTGACCCCGGCCTCAGCCATCTGCTCTTTCCAAATAGCTGCAATGCTGGGTACCGGAGATGAGCTCTGCGTGACCAGCGTTATATTCAGGCCGTCGGCGTAACCGGCTTCGGACAACAGACGTCTGGCTTTTTCCACGTCCCGCCTTGGTTCCGGCAGATCAAGGTAAAACTCCCCGAAAGAAGGGCCGATCGGGGTATCCTGGCCTATAACGCCAAGCCCGCCGATAGCTCCTTTTAAAATGGCGCTGCGGTCGGTGGCCGCTTTCAGGGCCTGACGCACCCGCACGTCGTTGGCCGGAGCCCGATCGGAGCGCATGCGCAGCACATAGTGGGTGTTTGATGGCTTGCGGTAAACATCAATATTCGGATCTTCTTCCAATACAGGCACAAATTCGCTCGGAAGGTAAATCAGATAATCCACCTGGCCGCCGCGCAGCGCCTCAACCTGAGCCGCGGAATCAGACATGAAAATAAACTCCATACCGTCCAGGTAGGGCAGCTGGTTCCCCTCCGCGTCGCTCATCCAGTAATTCGGGTTCCGTCTGAAGATGATCCGATCCTCCGGCAGGTAACTTTCAATGATAAAAGGGCCGGTCCCGTTCCAGTTCACGGCAAAATCGGTGTTGTCGGCATCCATGATCAGCGCATGGTAGTCAAACAGATCTTTTAAAAAGTCGGGGTTCGGATTCTTTAAATGAAATACCACGGTGTAATCGTCCGGGGCAGTTATATCCTGAATATTGGAATATAGGGTTACCGTGGCCGCCCCTACCGCGGGGTCACGCAGACGGTCAAAGGTAAACTTGACGTCGCGAGAGGTCATCTCTTTGCCATCGTGGAATTTAATGCCCCGGCGCAAGTTGAAGGTCCAGATTGTGCCTGTTTCATCGGGTTCCCAGCTCTCCGCCACGCTACGGCTGGGGTCGGGTTTATTTTCCTCGTCGAAAAAAACCAAAAAATCAGACCACTGCCGGGCGACGTGATCATCGGCAACGGTGCTTAAAAAAGCGGGATCCATATTGGTGGGAGCATAAAAAGCAAAACGCAGGATGCCGCCATGTTTGGTGTCCGGAGTTGCAGGATCGGGCTCAGCAGCCTCCCTCGGAGCGCAAGAAATCAAAACTAAAGCGGCCAGCAGCATCACGGCCGATAAAACGCCTAATCTTCTGAACACTGTTTTCCCTCCTCGTTCCAATTTAAAGTTGTGCGCACATATTCAAAAAGGTTACACTGCCGCTCACGTGGCCGGCAGCCACTAGTTCACCCCCTTCTATCAGCAAACGGATCAGGCCAGGCCGGCCCTGATTTAATCGGGCGCGGCAAAAAGCTCTCTTTCCCCCGCATTGCCTGTACTCAACAGCGAACATAAAAAGCACACGGCCAGCATTACCGGTGCTCCCTCACTTCTATCAACTATGAGCAGCAGATTAGCCAAACTAATTTAATTATCAAATCTTTTCTTTAACTAAAATTTATCTCAAATCAGCGTTGCTGTCAACAGCGCCCGCGGGGCGAAGCGCACAGCAACACATGCAATGACTGCCCAGGCGCTGCCGGCGCTGTTAATTATAGGTACTTTTCAATGATGATCAAAGACGACTTAAGCAGAAGGCCACGTTTGGTCTTCGCCCCTGCACCGGCTGACACAGGGTGAAAACTATGGTAAATCATTGTATAATCTTTCAATATCCGCGGACAGGCCGCTAAAGACGACAGATTGGGCGATGCACCCCTGATCGTATGTCTTATACCTGTCAATTTCATGATCGTCAAAACTATAAACCATAATATTTTCCTGTCTTTGGTCAATGATCCAGTATTCCTTAACCCCTGACAGCCGGTAAGTATTTAACTTATCAATCATATCCTTAGTCCGTGTGCTGTCCGACAGGATTTCAACGACCAAGGCCGGCGTACCCATATACCGCCCTTTCTCCGTTATGTTATTCTCTAAATCACAGGCTATCAATATGTCCGGTTGCATAACATCCGGTTCTTTAATCTCTTTCTTTTTAAAATGCACGTCAAAAGGAGCTAAAAATACCCTGCATTTTTGGCCCTTAAAATACTCGTTGAATATCAAGTGCAGCCTGCCCAATATCTCCTGATGTCCAATACTTGGCGAAGACAGTAAATAGATCTCCCCATTGATCAATTCCATTCTCAATGTGCTTTTTTCATAAATCTCCATAAACTCTGCATAGGAAACTTTTTTTCCGCCATATTGGTAGTCCAGCGCCTTTTCCCTTATAATAAAATACTGTTCAATGTCTGTCACATACGGAGTCAGCCTGGCAATCTTGACCCCGTTTTTCGTGATTACCAGATCATTTTGCTCCTCCACAAAATCTAAATACTTGCCGAAATTTTGTTTGAGCTCTGTTGCAGTTACTACAACCCCTTCCTGATCATTATGAGCTTTCATAAAACCACCTCCGTAAACAGCATACCATGGCGGGCGATATTATGCAATATCGGTGTGCTATAACCAGCATTATATCGTACGAATCAGCGTCAATTCCGGGAACTTGTAGAAATAATTTGTCAGAATAAGCGATATTTTGTATAATAGTAATTGGACGATCTGCGTGAGCGATATTTTGTATGATCCTAATTGGACGATCTGCGTGAGCGATATTTTGTATGATCCTAATTGGACGATCTGCGTGAGCGATATTTTGTATGATCCTAATTGGACGATCTGCGTGAGCGATATTTTGTATGATCCTAATTGGACGATCTGCGTGAGCGATATTTTGTATGATCCTAATTGGACGATCTGCGTGAGCGATATTTTGTATGATCCTAATTGGACGATCTGCGTGAGCGATATTTTGTATGATCCTAATTGGACGATCTGCGTGAGCGATATTTTGTATGATCCTAATT
>JAGXSR010000121.1 GCA_018333405.1 Dethiobacter sp.
TGAAAGTGACGCTCAGCTGAAAAATATGCACGACGGCATAAATCAGCGGCAGCCTGATTAAAAGGTTGGTGGCCAAACCGACCTTAAACGGCCCCTTGGTATCGCCGGTCCCTCTGAGCGCCCCGGAAAAGGCCATGGTTAAAGCGATAAATGGCTGCTCCAGCGCCGCGATCTGCAGGCAGAGCGCCCCTAAGTGCAGCACCTGCGGATCGGGCGGATCAAACAGGCTCATCACCGCATAAGGGAAAAAGAGAAAAACCAGGCCGATCATACTCATCAGCGCCGTGGCCGCCGCCGCCGCCCAGTAGCCGGTTACCTTGGCCTGGTTTGGATATCCGGCGCCCAGGCGCTGGCCGACTAAGGTAGTCGCCGAAATGGCAAAGGCGTAACCGGGCATGAACGAAAACGATTCGGCGGCAATAGCCGCCGCGTTGGCGGCAAAAGCAACCGGGCCCAGCGCGGTAATCCAGGTGGCGGAAAGCAGGCGGCTGCCGCTGTGGGCAATCTCTTCCGCTCCGGCGGGCACGCTGATTCGCAACAGCTCTTTGATTTCGCTCAGGCGCAGCGGAAACATGCAGCTTATGTTAAACGGCAGCTTGCCCTTATGCATAAACAGATAACCAATCGAGAGAAGCGCTCCCAGCAGCTGGGCTGATCCGGTGGCCAGGGCCGCCCCCTTCACCCCCATCTCCGGAAAGCCAAAATGCCCGAAAATCAGCAGGTAATCGCCGATCACATTGTAAACATTGATGATCAGGGCAATCAGCATCGGCACCCGTGTGTTTCCACTCCCGCGGATAATCCCGTTGGAGATCAGAATTACCATCCACAGAAAGCCTCCACTGAGCAGGGTGGTATAGTAATAATCCACGGTAAAGCCGGCGGTGACGGCATCCTTGATTATCCATGTAAAAAAAGGACGGCCCAGCAGATAAGCGACCACAAAAAAGCACAAGGCGATGATCAGACCCAGGGATAATGTCTGTCCGCCGATGCGGGCCGCTTTGTCCGTCTCCCCGGCGCCGGTATAACGCGCCACCAGAGTATTGATCCCAATCCCCAAAGCGCCGAAAACGGCAATGGTATTAAACAAAACCATCGCCCCGTATTCTACAGCCGAGGCCTCGCGGGCCCCTAAGCGCATGACCATAGCCGTGTCAAAAACCCAGACAAAGGTATGCAGCCCCATCTCCAGCACCACCGGCCAGGCCATAATTAAGATGCTGCTTAGCGGCCTGTAGCCTTCGTCCGATACCAGCCGGGGCGGCGTATCAAGCGCGGGATCCTGATCAACGCGATTTTTGCCGAATTTTCGCAATGTACACCTCATTAGGATTTAAGTAAAGCAGGGCGACTGCAAAATAAGACGAGAAGTGATGAATAACCCTTCTCGCCTCAGCTGAATCAAATAAGCTCAGGACATCCGTCAATATGGTCTCCGAAATCGAATCCTTACGCTACTATATTTTACTACCTAACCAGGTCTCAGGCAACCCTCGCCTGACCGCAATCACTAGTGGATGAAACTGATTCCCGCGGATCAAGTCTGGTTTTGGGTATAATTGTTAATTTATGCTAAGTCTGTGGCTATCACCGGCAATAAATCTATCCTGCAAATCCCCTCAGCAATAGACCAGAGGTGATCGCCGTCCACGCCCAGGTGTAGCTGCTGACACATGATGTCCAGGAGTATGCGGTGTTAACTGTCCGTAGTTGTGGGCCGGCAAAGCGGAGTATGGGTCACTTCAACGTATCCAGGCAAATATTATGTCTTCCTTATCTTCAACCAGATCAAATTCATGGTGGTCTGATGTCAGCAATGCAGCTCTTCTGGTTGCAGCCTCGGCAACTGCTATTGAATCAGCAAGAGACATCTTATATGATGCCTTCAGCCTGCCGGCTTCCATAAACAGCGCATCACTAATACTATCAATTACAGTAATAGGCAATTCATTAGCTTGAGTATAGAATAACTGAGCCTTTTCTTCGCCTTCTGACCGTAATATATTATAATATACTTCCAGTATATTCATTTTATGCATAAATACCTCAACCTTTCCAGATTGTGCATCTTCGAGCACAGACTGCACTTTATCGGCGCCTTGTTCATCATAAAGAAATGCAGTTAGTGCACATGCATCAAGAATATACTTTACTATCATGATAGTTCCTTATCCAATCTTTTTTGCTCCATCAGTTTCTCGGTAGAGAAGTTGCCCCCCTTAAACATACCTCGCGTTCTTTGCACAGGGTTATCTATTGGAGTAATAACTATTCTCCCGCCCTCATCGCTGATCTCAACTTTTCGGCCTTTTAACTTTTTTGCTATCTCTTCGGGTAGATTTAATTGTTCTGCTTTTAATACAATAATACCCATTTTTGAAGCCTCCTTACAATAACTTCAACCTACTATGTTTTGAGTTATTGTTCATCTTATCATGAAACTACAATATTTTCCAGTATAAAATAAATGTAACCTCAAAAACCCGGGAAGCCTTGATTTTATTAGTCTGGCGGGAGTAGATGGGAATCGAACCCACCATGGAAGGAGCACTCCCACCACTGGATTTGAAGTCCAGGAGGCCCACCAGTGACCTGACTACTCCCGCATGCCTTAAATAAGCCTTTTAGCTGTAGATTAATTGTATCAAGAGAGTTGTTTAATTACAAGGCTCGATATTTATAGAGCCATTTGCGCTGCTGTAAAAAAACTGCCGGGGACAAAAAAAGAATGCTTATGTTGCCTGCTCGGGCAAGTAAAACAGCGCGTTTTTTAAGCTGATCGAACCAGGCGCCTCATAAGGTCCGGCTTGGACAAAAACAACCCTCAGGCCCGGCAGGCTTTGACTTTTAATATCCTTTTTTCCTCCACTTGCTCTACTTTAAAGATCATACCGGAATATTCCACCTCAGGGGTCTCTTTTTCACCGGGAATCCTGCCCAATTGTCCGACAATAAATCCGCTTAAAGTATCATATTCATCGATCGGCAGTTCGACCGCAAAAAAATCTTTTACCGCATCCAAACTGAGCGACCCGCTGATCATAAAAGTGTTCTGATCCAGCTCTTCTATATCCGGCCCATCCTCGTCATATTCATCGAAAATATTGCCCATGATCTCCTCGATCAAATCTTCCATGGTGACGATCCCTGCTGTCCCCCCGTATTCGTCGATCACTACCGCCATATGAATCTTAATCTTCTGCATCTCTTTAAACAGCTCGTCCGTTTTTTTAGAGGTGGGCACAAAATGAGGCCGCCTCATGATCTCTTTTAAGTCAAAGGAACGCCGATCGCCAATCCCTAAGAATCTGATGATGTCCTTGATATGCAAAATCCCTACAATGTCGTCAATATCGTCTTCAAATACCGGGAACCGGGTATATTTTTTGCCGCTGATCAGCGTAAGCAGATCGCTTAACTCACTGGTTAGCGGAATGGCTGTAATATCTATCCTGTGCGTCATGATCTCCGAAACCAGCTTGTTGTCAAACTCAAATATATTATTGATCATATCTTTTTCAATTTGATCGATCACCCCTTTTTCTTCTCCCACGTTAACCATCAGGCGTATTTCTTCCTCCGTGACATTAGCCTCCTCGGCGTGAGGATCAAAACCTAATAAGCGGATAAAGAAATTTGTGGATGCCGTCAGCAGCCTGACAAAAGGGTGAGCCATAACCGACAATGTTGTAAGCGGCCGGACCACTGACATCGAGATACGCTCGGCATTCTGCATGGCCAGTCTTTTAGGGAGAAGTTCGCCTAATACTAATGAGAAGTATGAGAGGACCATAGTGATCAAGGTCACCGCTATGCCCTCGAGCCATACTTCGGAGACGGGAACACCGGCTGCAATCATCAGGTTGATCAATGGGCCGGCAAAGTTTTGAGCGGCAAAAGCGCTGGCTAAAAAGCCGGCCAACGTTACCCCTACCTGGATAGTGGCCAGAAATCTGCCCGGCTCGCTCAACAGTTTTGTCAACAATTTAGCCTTTTTATCGCCTTCTTCAGCCATCAATTTGATCTTGTTATCATTTAAGGAGATCAAGGCAATTTCAGACGCGGCAAAAAAGGCGTTAAATAAGATAAGCGCTAACAATAGCATTAATTCGGCAAACATCCTGGCCTGCACCTCCGGCTCGTAAAATAAAAAAAGACACCTGCAGACCCATCCGGCGCAGGCTCTGCATTGCCCTTAAAAGGTAAAGATCTTTTTCGGTAAATTTCCCTATAAGCAAGCCGCAGCAGCGGCTGACTACTTGCGCCCGCTTCTCCGGGGTTTTCGTCCATTAAAAATATCCGCCTCCAGACTTCAAAGTAACAATTAATAAAAGACGCGGAAATTGAAACGGCGACTCCCGGACCAACGCCTGCCTGATGGGCATGGAAAAAGCCATAAAATACAGGGAGGTTGCCTCCGATCACAGTATACCATAGTAAGAACAAACGGTAAATATGCGAAACTGTCGCCTGCACCGGAGGGTGCGGCGGAAATGCCCTCTTTAGCAGGACTAATCTCTATGGACGGAGAAATTAAAGCAGATAACCATGCCCCTGCCGGGCGCCACCGGAAGGATGAAAATGTTACCTCAGTCTATCCCTCGCCCGGAGGGAGAAGGGATTTACAGAGCAGGCAGGAGATTTATCAAAATAGCCATTTTAACATTTTCAGGAGGTATGCCCGGTGCATAAATTTTTCTATCCTGAATCCGTCGTCATTATCGGATTATCATCAAAGCCGACCAATATCCCCCGGCTGACCCTGGAAAATTTGTTGCGCTGGGGTTATCGGGGCCGGATCTTCGGCGTGAACGCCTTAAGCGACGATCTGCACGTGGACGGTATCCGCATGTACAAACACCTGGCTGATCTCCCCGAGGCGCCGGACCTGGCCTACTGCCTGATTCCGGCCAAATTTGTCCCCGACGTGTTGGAACAGTGCGGACAGCGCGGCATCAGGCAGGCGGCCATCCCCTCAGGCGGTTTTGCTGAATTCAGCGCTGAAGGAAAAACCCTGGCCGAGGAGACCCTGTCTATAGCCCGAAAGCACGGCCTGCGCTTTGTAGGGCCAAATTGCGTCACGGTAGCCAACACGGATAACGGCCTCTGCTTACCCTTTGTGGCACTGCACAAGGCGCCTAAGGGTAAAATGTCCTTGATTGCCCAAAGCGGCGGGGTGGCCCTGGCTATGCTCAATTTTCTGTATGATGAGCATATCGGCTTGGCTAAATTTGCCAGCATCGGCAACAAGCTGGACTTAGACGAGGTGGATTTCCTGGAATATTTCGGACGTGATCCGCAAAC
>JAGXSR010000122.1 GCA_018333405.1 Dethiobacter sp.
TGTAGGGGTAACCGCCGGCCGGGAATACGGAGAAGTTTTTTTCACAGAGCCGGTTGCCGCCGCAAACTTTGTGACGGCGGTTTCCAAACAGCTGCCTGCGGGGCTGATCCTTTCCGGAGCATCTATAGCAAGCCTGGATGAGCCGTCTTTGCCCGCGGTGATTAATGCCGCCCGTTATAACGCCTCCTGGGCCGGTCTGCTTCCTGCTCCAGGGGAAGAAGTGCTGCAACAGGCGCTCGATCAGCTCTTGCTGCGCGATGAAATTATTGTATACCGGGACGGCAAGGGCGGTAAAGCCGCGCCGGTCAATATACGCCCCTATATTTTTGAAACGTCGCTGCTCAGGGGAGATTGCGGCCGGGCCGGGGTGACCATGTTTTTGCAGTTGGGCGGCAAAGGAGGGGTTTCTCCCTTTGTGGTGCTGCAGCAGTTAAATCCGGGACAGGAATTCACAAAGGAAAACCTTTGGTATTTACATCGTCAGGGCCTCTTTATATATGACGGAAACAAAGCGGCAAATCCCTTTTAAAGGAGGAGGTGAACAACCAATGGATAAAAAGATTCTTGTGAATTGTGACAACCGCGCCACTCGGGTTGCTCTGCTGGAGAATGGAAAGCTGGTGGAGCTTTACATTGAAAGGCCGCTGCAGCAGCGCGTGGTCGGCAATCTTTATAAAGGAACCGTGGCCAATGTCCTGCCTGGTATGCAGTCTGCATTTATCGATATTGGTCTGGAAAAAAACGCCTTTTTGTATGTTGATGATGTTTTTACTGAATTTAATGATGAAAATCCGCCTCCGCCTCGCGGCGCCATCGAAAAGCTGCTCAAGGTGGGAGAAGAAATCATGGTGCAGGTGATCAAAGAACCTTTCGGCAGTAAGGGGGCCCGGGTAACCGGGCAGATCTCCCTGCCCGGGCGTTATCTGGTTCTGGTGCCCTGGGCCGACTATGTAGGTGTTTCCCGGCGTATTGACAGCCAGGTGGAGCGGGAGCGGCTGCGCCGTGAAGCCGATAAACTGCGTCCGGAAAATTTGGGTCTGATTGTCCGTACTGTGGCCGAAGGGGTGGACTTTGCCACCTTGGAGCAGGATCTGCAGTTTCTGGCCAATCTGTGGCGCCGCATTATGCAGCGTTATCAACAGAAAACCGCTCCCGCGGTGATTTATCAGGACTTGGCTCTGACCTGCCGCATAGCCCGCGATCATTTTGTAGAGGATTTCAGCAGCTTTCTGATAGACAATAAACATGAATACGAAAAAGTGCGAGAGATTATCGAATACATTTCGCCTCACCTAAAGTCCAAGGTCAAGCTTTATCGTGATCCAACACCTATTTTTGATCACTTTGATGTAGAAAAGGAAGTGGAGAGGGCGCTGCAGGGGCAGGTCTGGCTTAAAAGCGGCGGCTACCTGGTTTTTGATGAAACGGAGGCGCTGACTGTAGTGGATGTAAATACAGGCCGCTATATCGGGCGGCGCAATCTGGCGGAAACCATATTAAAAACCAACCTGGAGGCCGCCGAGGAGATTGCCCGACAGATCCGCCTGCGTGATATCGGGGGTATTATCATAATCGATTTTATTGATATGACTCTGGAAGATCACCGGCAAAAAGTTCTGGACAAGCTAAACGAGTCCGTAAAACAGGATCGGACTAAAACCTATGTTCTGGGTCTGACCAGCCTGGGGTTGGTGGAGATGACCCGCAAAAAAGTGCGCCAGGATTTAGCCGCGGTATTACAGCAGCCGTGCCCTTACTGCAACGGGGCAGGCCGGGTGCTCACTCCCCTGGTGGCCGGCACTAGGCTGGAAAGAGAGTTGAAAAATATTCTTAAATCAGAGCGCTGCCAGGCTATCCTGATGGAAACGCACCCTGAGGTGGCGTCTATTATCATCGGCGCCGGCGGAGGAAACCTAAAAAAATTGGAAGAAGAATCAGGGAAGCACATTTTTGTTTGCGGCGATGCCGATATGCATATGGAAAAATACCGCGTCGTGGCCAAGGGTACATTAAAGGAAGTTGAAGCTTTGGCTTTTCCCGTCAGCCCGGGTGATGTATTGGAACTGCAGGTGGAAGAGCCCCATACGCTTAACCCTGCTCACGGCATTGCTCGTCTGAAAGGGTTTGTGATAAACGTGGAGAAGGCCGGAGACAAGGTCGGCCAGACTCTGCGCGTGGAGATAACCGAAGTCAACCGCACCTCTGCCCGCGCTGTAGTTTTGGACACGATTTAGTGCAGGTAAGGATACACTTGTATACTTAAATTTATTCTGCAAGCCGGGGCGCGCAGCAGCGCCCCTTTTTTCTGCTACGCGGATGAGGCCGGCGAAGGTGAGCTGATCGGATTTCTTGCATCTTGCCCTGAAACGTGGTAAAATCTGATTTGTCACCGCTCAAAACAGGTTTTAAAGCCATCGGACCGCAAGCCAGGCTACCTGTATTGGCGGGTCCTATCTGTTTTACGGGAGGAATGTTTATGTACGCAATTATTGAAACCGGCGGCAAGCAGTACCGGGTCGAAGAAGGAAAAGCAATCCGGGTGGAAAAGCTGCCGCAAACCAAGGGGGAGACAGTGCTTTTTGATCGCGTCCTGATGGTAAACAGTGGGGAGGATCTCCGATTGGGCAATCCGTACCTGGCCGGAGGCTTGGTGCGCGGGAAAGTGATCACCCAGGGACGCGACCGCAAGATTATAGTTTTTAAGTTTAAAGCGAAGAAAAACTATAAACGCACCCAGGGACACCGCCAGCCGTTCAGTGAAGTGCTGATACAAACCATTGAAACGGCCGGCAATTAATTGTTATTATCCAGGACGCGCCGGCAGGAGTTTGTTCACCAATGCGTTCAGCTTAAGGAGGTATGATTTAAATGGCTCATAAAAAAGGGGTCGGCAGTTCACGTAACGGACGCGACAGCAACGCCAAGCGGCTGGGTGTCAAGCGCTATGGCGGGCAAGTGGTAAAAGCAGGCAGTATTATCATCCGCCAGCGGGGGACCCGTATCCATCCGGGGGTAAATGTGGGCAAAGGCAGTGATGACACCCTATATGCCAAAGTTGACGGACGAGTCACCTATGAATTCAACGGGAGGGCCAAGAAGCAGGTCAGTATCTATCCTCTGGATAGCGAATTGGCGGGCTAAACACTGCTCCGGGAGAACCTGGGCTCGTGGTCAGGCAGGTAAAAGGTGATCCTATTTGTTTGTCGATGAATTATGGATTGAAGTTATAGGAGGCCGGGGCGGCGACGGGGTTGTTTCTTTCCGTCGCGAGAAGTATGTACCCATGGGCGGCCCCGACGGCGGTGATGGCGGCCGGGGCGGAAGCGTCTACCTGTGGGCGGATCCCTCCCGGCACAGCTTCATGGATCTGCGCTATCGCCATCGGCTCCAGGCGGATCATGGTAAACCCGGGAGCGGACAGAACAGGAATGGGCGTCATGGGAGCGATTTATCTGTTCCCGTCCCGGTAGGCACCATGGTCAAAGATGATCAGGGTGATCTTCTGGCTGACCTGATTCAGCCTAACCAAAAAGTTTGCATTGCCGCCGGCGGCTTAGGGGGAAGGGGTAATGCTCATTTCACCTCTTCACGCTGCCGCTCTCCCCGGTTATCCGAAAGAGGGGAGCCCGGCGAGGAGCGGCGCATATTCCTGGAGCTGAAGTTGCTAGCCCAGGTCGGCCTGGTTGGCTTTCCTAATGCCGGCAAATCTACGCTCCTGGCTAAAATTTCGGCGGCCCGGCCCCGGGTGGCCGATTATCCTTTTACCACAGTCACTCCCAACCTGGGCCTGGTGGAAACAGAGGACGGTGCTTTTATGGTAGCGGACCTGCCCGGCCTGATCGAAGGAGCGCATAAAGGAACCGGACTGGGACACCGTTTCTTAAAGCACGTGGAGCGCAACCTGCTTTTGCTTTTGGTAATCGACCTCTCCCCGGAGGCAAAACCACAGCCGGCCGCAGCTTACCGGCAGCTATTAAACGAATTAGCCTTGTTCAACGAGCTGCTGCCAGGGTACCCCAGAGTAGTGGCCGGAAACAAAATAGATCTGCCCGGCGCTCAGGAAAACCTGCGCTTACTTAAAACAGGGGTGGAAGCCGGAGTAGAGCTGTTCGCAATTTCTGCCGCCACCGGCAGCGGGGTGGGCAGTCTGGTCGATCATCTGTTTTCCCGGGTCAAACAAATTACTGCCCGGAGGGCAGCCGACAATGTACAGACAGAGATCAAACTTGCGCCCCTGCGTCAACCGGCCGGGGCGCTGTTTGAAGTGGTAAAAGTAGGACACCTGTTTACAGTCCGGGGCCGGCGAATTGAAACGATTATCGCCCGCACCGACCTGGCTAACGAAGAGTCGCTGCGGCGATTCCAAAGTTATTGCCGCCGTTGCGGCCTGGAGAAGAAGCTTGTGGAGATGGGCATCAGTGAAGGTGATACTGTGCGTATCGGCAGGGAAGAGTTCAGTTACTATAAATAAACCCGCGAGGAGAAGCTATGTCTCCACTTATCCGGAGTTGTAAGGCGGGACAGGTTAACATAGGGATAATGGGGGGCACCTTTGACCCAATACATATCGGGCATCTGGTCAGCGCCGAAGGAGCGCGGCAGCGGTTTGCCCTGGATTACGTAGTCTTTGTGCCGGCCGGGTTGCCTCCGCACAAAGAAATGTCTAAGGTCAGCGCCCCGGAGCACCGCTACCTGATGACTACTTTAGCGGTAATGTCAAACCCGGCTTTTTTTGTGTCGCGCTTAGAGGTGGACCGGGATGAGCCGTCTTATACCATAGACACAGTGCGTCATTTCTCCAGACAGGAAGCGGCGGGGGCAAATCTCTATTTTATCACCGGCGTTGATGCCATTATTGATATCCTGACCTGGAAAGATTATGCCGAGCTGCTGGAGCTGTGCGACTTTATTGCTGTAACCCGGCTTGGTTATTCCCTGAAGCGTTTGGAAGAGGCACAGAAAAAAATGCCGGGGATTATGAACAAGGTGCATCTGTTGGAAATACCGGCCCTGGCTATCTCCTCAACTTATATCCGGGAACGGGTGGCCACGGGTAAAACCATCAAATACCTGACACCCGAACCTGTGGAACAGTATATTGAAAAACAGCGGCTGTACACCGCCGGATAAATCTTTTTTAAAAAAAGATTGCGGCGGGTAAAAATAGGTTATAATATCTGTGGAGGTGTTACCCAATGGCGAAAACATTGTACGTAGGCAATATCCCCTGGAGCACGACTGAGAGTGCTCTGGAGCAGCTCTTCTCCCAACATGGACAGGTTTTTGAATGCCGGATTATTACCGAGCGCGCTACCGGACGGTCCAGGGGTTACGGTTTTGTCGAAGTCAGCGAGAGCGACATGGAAAAGATTATGGAAAAGATGAATGGCCTCGATATGGAAGGTAGAAAGTTGGTTGTCAATGAAGCCAAGCCCCGGGAGGCGCAGCAAAGATAACCAAGCGGGTGCTTAGGACAAGTTGCCTGTTTGAAC